>JAOZMY010000008.1:2467-42028 GCA_029934085.1 bacterium
CTTCAACCTTCAGACTGATTTATGGAATCTCTTCCCCCGTCAAGGTACGGATCGCCTCAATCAGGGGTTCTTCCAGATCATCCGGTTTGAGCCTTTGTACGATTTCCCCTTTTTTGAAGAGGAGGCCCACATTTTTCCCTCCGGCCACACCGACGTCAGCCTCCTTCGCCTCGCCGGGACCGTTGACCACGCACCCCATGACGGCGACCTTCAGGTAGCTCTTGACGGAGAGGAGCCGCCGTTCGATCCTCTCCGCCAGGGGAATGACATCGATCTCCGCCCTCCCACAGGTGGGGCAGGCAATCATCTCCACACCCTGTTTCCGAAGCCCCAGATCCCGGAGGATTGTGTAGGCCACGCGGATTTCCTCTACCGGGTCAGCCGAAAGGGAAACGCGCAGGGTATCCCCTATCCCTTCCGCCAGGAGGATGCCCAGGCCGATGGCGGAGCGGACGGTTCCAGAGAAAAGAGTCCCTGCCTCCGTGACGCCGATGTGAAAGGGATAGTCTACCTTCTCTGCCAAAAGTCGGTAGGCTACCACGGTTCGAGGTACGTCCGAGGCTTTCAGGGAAACCTTGATCAGGTCGAATCCCTCCTTTTCCAGGAGATGGATGTGCCGCAGGGCACTCTCCACCATAGCCTCGGGGGTTCGTCCGTATTCCTCCAGGAGATCCTTTTCGAGGGATCCCGCATTAACTCCGATCCGGATGGGGATCTTTCGCTCCTTCGCGGCCCGAACGACCTCCCGCACTTTCTGCTGTCCGCCGATGTTCCCTGGATTCAGCCGCAATCCATCCACACCTGCCTCAATGGATGTGATCGCAAGGGTGTGATCGAAGTGGATGTCCGCGATGAGGGGAACAGGTGAACTGGCCTTGATTTGCGGAAGAGCCTCGGCGGCTTCTCTCGAGTTAACCGTTAAGCGGATGATCTCGCATCCGGCCAGGGCCAGGGCCCGAATCTGCTTCAGGGTCGCCTGAACATCGCGGGTGTCTGTGGTGGTCATGGACTGGACGGAAATGGGGGCGTTTCCACCGATCTTGACGGGACCGATGAACAGGGATCTGGTTTTACGCCGGGGAACGGGAAATTCCATTACCAGCCACGATAAAGGCGCTCGGCAAGACTCCGCGGCAGCCCCGCCTTCATAACCTTTTCCGCCGCCTTTCTGACATCATACACCACCCGATGAAATGTGATCTGCCTTTCATCCTCATCAAATACCAGGTAAGAAGCCAATGGGCTGTGATCCCGAGGTTGTCCTACGCTTCCCGGATTGATAAAGTAACGTTTGAGGGGTTCGAGACGAAAATCTTCCGGCATACCGGAGAAAACGGTTTCCCGATAATACGAGTAAACTTTTCTTTGGTGAGTATGGCCAAAGAATGCGATAAAATTCTTGGGATACGTTCTTAACATCTCCTCGAAATCCTTTTCAACGTCTTCTTGAAAGAAGATATAGCGATCCGGGTCGATCAGGGACCCGTGAACCAATAGATACTTATCGTATTCCCTATGAAATCGCGGGAGTCTGTTCAAGAACAGAAGGTCTTCTTTTGACAGATGAATTCGCGTCCACTGGATGGCCTTGAGGGCCGCATCATTGAAGTCGGCCAGGGAAATCTTTCCACACACGGCGGCGTCGTGATTCCCCATGAGGCAAAAGACCCCCCATTCACGGCAAAGATTCACGCACGCCGAGGGGTCCGCATTGTATCCAACAATATCTCCCAGACAAACAACCCCATCAACCGACTGATTCCCGATATGGGTCAATACCTCTTGAAGGGCCTCAAGGTTTGCATGGATATCAGAGATAACGGCAATCCGATTTCCCATTTCCTACTCTTCCCTTGCCTTAGTCGTTTCTCCACTCAATCTTCAACTATACAAATGGCCACCTTTGCTATCCCTGAAAAACATTCCCACTTAAAAGGCTGCTTGTCAAGAGAATCCTACGGAAAAACCCTCGCGTAGATAATCAAAGGAAGACTCCCCAACGCCCTCCATCGCGACTTACCTCAAGGGGCCTTGAACAGCTCGTGGAAAAGCAGTTCTTTTTTTAGTCCATAAACAAAGATGTGAAACTCAGAAAAACGGGAGACTCCATCCGGATGGGGCAGTTTCGCCTCTACTGGCAAAAATTGTTTTTCTATCCTGAAATAGCGACCATAGACGGGCCGAAGCTTGAATGAAACCACACCCCGCCGGGGATACGCGACAACCTTCCCTGGCGTTTCCCCATCCTCCGGCTTGTAAATCCCTGCAAGGATAAACCGCCCGGTCGTCTTTTTCAGGGTATCTTTATATAGTTTGAACGACACGACCGTCTCATTTTTGGAAACAACGATCTTGGGATCCCGGATATGAAACTTCGCGGGGACTTGGGCCTTCATATCATTGATCTGAGAGAGGAACTTCCGGTATGCGACCAAGTCCTTGCTCAATTGCGGCTTGGCCGGCGGGGGCTCTTCCCTTTTCAAGGCACCCTTTCTGGAAATGATATGTTGTTTGAGGTCCTGGTTCTTCCTGTTTAGGCGTTCAATCATCCCCTGAAGACGTTTGATCTCCAGGGCCTGCTCTTCTACCTTACTGCGCAGGGTATCGATCTCCCTCGCCCGATCTGCGGTGGCACTTTTCATGAAACGGTGGGCTTTCAAATCCTTCAGGTAGAGATAGGAGAAAACGGAGGTCAGAGCGAAGAGAAAGAGAAAGATGCCGATCACCCACTTGACGAAACGGAGGGAAACCTTCCTTGATTTGACCTTCCCCTTCTCACTGATGATCAGGAGGTGGACCTTATGACGTTTAGTTTGTCTTGCTTGTTTGGACTCCATTATCACCAATTCCTGGTCCAGGTCTCCCTTACAATCTTCCAGGTCCCCGATTTCCGGCTGAGAACCAACTCCTTGATCCCTCTATCCCAAAAGTCTCCCTGCCGATAAATCTGGAGGAATCGCACCGAAACCCGTTCGCCGTCAGTATGGATCATCACATTCTTCAATGTTACATGAATAATATCATTCTTCATAAATATCTTTGATTTATACCGCTTCCATTCCTCCAAATCCATGGATCCACTGTTAAATCGATTCGAATAGAACGACGCATATCGATCCAGGTCCCCTTCCTCCCACGCGTTTTTCCACTCCTCAAGAAATTTCCACAGCTCCTCATAGCGGCCTTCCTTAGGAAGCGGGTAAAAGATACGGTATCTCTTTTCGGGGAGAGACAAACGGCTAAGTGTCTCCTCGTAATACGTCCATTTCTCTCTCATCAAAGGGGCGGGAATCCATTCCTCCCCCACAATTTTCCTCTCTCCATTATTTCTGCTCAGGTAGAGTCGCCTGAAACCTTCCGCCTTGAAGTCACCATGTCGAAATACCTCTGAGAACGCAATCACCTCATATGCGTCCGTCCGCAAGATCATCGGATCCTTGATCTCCACCTCCATCTGCAGACGATACCTCTTGAACAACTCAAATTGATGGGACCGCCATTTAGAAAGTTTCCTCCCTTTGGAAAAGAAAAACGGGGTATAACAAGCTTTATACGTATCCATATCCCCGGTTTCCCGAGCGAATCGCCACCTCTCAAGAAACGCGAGGGCAAGATCCTTCTCGCTTTTTAGCTGATCCTGAGAAAGAAGCTGTATTTTTCGATCAATAATAATCGGCGTGACAAAGAGCTTGATACGCTGCGCAAGGGAAAACAGGTCTTCATTCTCCAGAACAATACACCCCCTGCTACTTCTCACCGTCCTGTCCTCACGGATCCCGTGAATCCAGATGCCACCCCCGTTTCGATGTCTCTGCTTGTCCATAGGATTCGGATAGTTCAAAGGCAGGGCACATACGCCATACTTCCTCCCGAGGTTAGGAGGAACCAGAATGGTCCTGCAAAAATAGACGCCTTCCGGGGTTCTTTTATCCCCCAATACCGCTTTATCCCCGAGCGCCTCTCCCGTGGCGCAAACCATCGTTCTCTCAATCGTTAAATCACCCGTTCCCGCACCCGTAATAAGATAAAGACGCTGCCGGGACTTGTCCACCAACACCGCCTGCATTCCCTGAGGCAAGCGGAGTATATTGGAGGGATACCAGTCCTTCTTTGCCGAGCCCTCGTATGCAGACACAACAGGTCCAAGCGCCAAAAAAAACAACAGGCCCCACACAACATACCTTTTAGGCCCTCGACGCATTTCGACATAGAAAAGAAAATCTATAAGACGGAGGTAAAAGTAGTTGGGCTCTCCTGTGGCCTCAACAACCGGCTTCCCCCCCCTACCCAGACACATGTCCTTCCAAAATAATCCTGTGATTCAGAAGATCCATGGAGATGATTCGCCCTTCGACGGTCTTCGACTTTCCGATAATATCCTCCAGGACGAATTTGTTCGGCCCTTCCCACACGATCGATTGTATATCTTCCATCACGAGAATCTCGTCTTCACCTTTTTTTATAAACGCCTTCGGGGTACACATGGCCTTGTTCTCTCCGGGATCTTCCAATCACTTATTTTTAGACTGTCCTTATCGAAACCCACGCGTTTTGTCAATACGCCGCCGTCCCCCTACATAAACATGTTTTCAAACAAGACGCCTCTCCCCTTTGATTTTTTAGATCCCTGAATTATACTGGAAATTAAGAGATTGCCCCCTTAAAAATGGCCGTCTCTCAGTCAAGGAGGTTTTCATGAAAGAGAAAGAAAAATCCCTCTGGTACAGGGAAAAATATAACGGCTTGATCGGGGTTCAGAGCAAGGTTCCCATCCGGGACAGTTCGGTGTTAAGCCTTGTCTACACCCCCGGGGTCGCGGAACCCTGCCGCGCCATCGAGAAAGATCCCTCCACCTCGTTCGATTACACCTGCCGGGGCAATACTGTTGCGCTCATCACGGACGGGTCCCGGGTCCTGGGGTTGGGCAACAAGGGACCCTTGGCCGCCATGCCGATCCTGGAAGGGAAATCAGTCATCTTCAAGACCTTCGCCAACGTGGATGCCTTTCCCATCTGCCTCAAGACGCAGGACGTGAACGAAATCGTCCAGATCGTCAGCCTGCTGGCCCCCACCTTCGGGGCCGTCTGCATCGAGGACATGGACGCCCCGAAGTGTTTCCAGGTGGAAAACATGCTGGCCCGAAGTTTGAACATCCCCGTTTTCCACAATGACCAGCACGGCGCGGCTATTATGGTCCTGGCCGCCCTCATCAACGCCGGCAAGATCGTTGGAAAGAAGCTCCGGAAGATGCGCGTTGTCATCGCGGGCGCGGGGGCGGCAGGCATCGCCATCGCCAAGCTTTTGCGTTCCATCGGAATCACCCAAATCATCCTCTGCGACACCCACGGTGCCGTCTACAAATACCGAACCCAGGGAATGAACTGGGCCAAGTTCGAGATCGCCAAAACGACCAACGAGGATACGGAAAAGGGCCCCCTGGAAGAGATAATTAAAAAGGCGGACGTTTTCATTGGGGTGTCCGGGAAGGGGTCCCTGACACCGGAAATGATTCGGTCCATGAATCCAGATCCCATCGTCTTCGCTCTTTCCACTCCTAAACCGGAGATTACCCCTGCAGAGGCGAAGGAAGCGGGGGCTCGGATCGTGGGAACGAGTCTGCCGGAATCCCTCAACGAGATGAACGTGGCCATGGTCTTTCCGGGGATCTTCCGGGGAATTCTCGACGTCTTCGCCCGGGAGATCAACACGGAGATGAAACTGGCCGCGGCCCATGCCCTCGCCTCAACCGTGGAAAAGGAACGACTCAACGAAGGAATCGTTCTGCCCCGCATCTTCGATTTCCGGGTGGCGCCCGTAATCGCCGGTGCGGTGGCCAAGACCGCCATCGAGACCGGCGCGGCGCGAAGGTCCGTCGACCCGGAGGAGATCGTCAAGCGGACGGAGAGCTACGTTTACGAAGGATTCCAAGTCCCTCCGACCACGTCGCCGAAAAATGACCTGAAATCCCAGTCCCTCGATCTCCACAAACGCTACCGAGGTGTCGTTGAGGTCAAGGCCAAGATCCCTGTGAAAGATCACTATATCCTGGATCTCCTCTATCTCCCCCCGCGAAGTGCTGATCCGGTTCTTCAGATCATCAAGCATCCGGAGAAGGTGTATGACTACACCTGTAAAGGAAACCTCATCTCCGTCATCAGCGACGGAAGTGCCGTCCTGGGCCTGGGAAACATCGGAGCCCGTGCCGCTCTCCCCGTGATGGAGGGGAAATGTATCCTCTTCCACACCTTCGGCGGCGTCGAGGCCTTTCCCATCTGCCTGGGAACCCAGGACCCGGACGAACTCATCCGTGTCATCGCCAGCATCTCCACGCCGTTCGGCGGGATCAACCTGGAGGACATCTCCGCTCCCCGGTGTTTCTATGTGGAGCGACGGCTTTCAGAAATCCTCGACATTCCCGTTTTCCATGACGACCAGCACGGAACCGCCGTTGTCCTCCTCGCCGGGCTGACCAACGCCCTAAAGATCGTAGGGAAAAAATTCAAGGATATCCGCGTGGTCATCAGCGGCGCGGGGGCGGCGGCCATCGCCGTGGCCAAGATCCTCCTCTCCGCGGGGGCGAAAAACATCATCCTCTGTGACCGGCACGGCGCCATCTACGCAGGCCGTAAGGAGGGAATGAACTGGATCAAGGAGGAGATGGCCAAACTCACCAATCCGGAAAAGCTCAAAGGGGAACTGAAGGACGTCCTCAAGGGAAGCGATGTCTTTCTCGGTTTCTCCGTCCCGGGGGTCATCACCAGCGCCATGGTCAAAACCATGGCAAAGGATCCCATCGTCTTCGCCATGGCCAATCCCGTTCCGGAAATCATGCCGGAGGAGGCAAAGGCGGGCGGGGCCCGCATCGTGGGAACGGGCCGCTCCGACTTCCCCAACCAGATCAACAACTCCCTCGGGTTTCCCGGCATCTTCCGTGGGGCGCTGGGAGTCCAGGCCAAGACCATCAACGAGACAATGAAGCTCGCCGCCGCCCAGGCCCTGGCCGACGCCGTTCCGGAGGAAGAACTCTCCGAGGAAAAGGTCATTCCCGAAATGATGGATTTCCGGGTCCCCCCCAAGGTCTCCGCCGCCGTGGCGGCGGCCGCCATCAAAACCGATGTGGCGAGAAAAATCGTTGATCCAGCGGAGATTGAAGAGGTGCATCTTGCCTTTCTCTATGAGGGACACCTCCCGAAGATTGGGGAAGTGGGGGGATAGATATTCTTCCCCGTTATGCCTGGAGAAAAGTACCGGGACCCAGGTAACGAAGATCAGTCGCCGTTACCCCTGAAACCTGAAAATCAAGTTTAACCTCGCGCAACTTTCTCCCTTGACAATGGCATAAACGGGCGTTATGGGTTAAGGGAATCGCGAAAATCATCAACTAAAGGGGAGCGAGAATGAAGAAAGTAACCGTTTTGGGGGCAGGGAATGTAGGAACCAACTGCGCCCTCTTTATCGCAGAAAAGAACGTGGCGGATGTGACCCTCATCGACGTGAAGCCGGGCTACGCCGCGGGCAAGGCCCTGGATTTGATGGAATCGGGCCCCATCCGCGATTACGACGTGGTCGTGAAGGGGAGCGACGATCTCTACGACCTGGTCTATTCCGACGTGGTGGTGGTCGCTGCCGGCAAGGTCCGGGAACCGGGCATGTCCCGGGAGGACGTCCTGGAGGACAACCTGAGCACGGCTGATACCTTCGTGAAGGAGATCGCCAAACTCGCCCCGAACGCCGTGGTCATCGTGGTCACCGAGCCGGTGGACGCCATGACCTACTATATCCTGAAAAGGACGGGACTGCCCGCCCATCGGGTTTTAGGCATGGCGGGGGCCCTCGATGCCACCCGGGCGGCGGAAATCATCGCGGAGAAGCTCAACGTGGCCGCTATGGATGTGGAGGCCGCCTTCATCGGCGGACACCACGACCAGATGATCTTCCTTCCCCAATACAGCCGGGTCAGCGGTATTCCCATGACAGAGCTTCTCTCACCGGAGGAAATCGCCGACGTGGCGGAAAGGGTCAAGAACGCCGGGCACGAGATCCTGGAGAAGATGAAGCGGGCTACCGCCTTCTACGCCCCGGCAGCGGCGACGGCGCGGATGGTGGAGACCATCATTCGGGAGCGGCACCGCATCCTCTCCGCGCCCGTCTACGTCATGGGAGAATACGGCTTGACGGACCTCTGTATCGGGCTGCCTATCCTGCTGGACAAGACGGGCGTCCGGAGGATCATCGAGTTGAAGCTGACCGACGAGCAGAAAAAGGCCCTACAAACATCCGCGGAGGTTCTACGGAAAACCCAGGCAACCATAGCCTCCAGGTTAGAGGAGGTGGCATCATGAAAAAGGTGAGCATCATAGGAGCAGGCCATGTGGGAGCAACGGCGGGGCTCTACCTGCTGGAAAAGCGAATCGCCGACGTCGTGCTGGTCGACATCGTAGAGGGCATGCCCCAGGGAAAGGCCATGGACCTCTCCCACGCGGCGCCCCTACGGAAATATCTCAACGCCATCGTAGGAACGAACGATTACAAGGACATCGAGGGATCGGACGTGGTGATCATCACCGCGGGGCTGCCCCGTAAGCCGGGGATGTCACGGTCCGACCTCCTCGGGATCAACGCCAAGATCGTGGGAGGTGTGGCGGAGCAGGTCAAGACCTACGCGCCCGACGCCGTGGTCATCGTGGTGACCAACCCACTGGATGTCATGTGCCACGTGGTCAAGGAAACCACGGGCTTTCCGAAAAACCGCGTCATGGGCATGGCGGGGGTTCTCGACTCCACCCGTTTCCGGCTCTTCATCGCCACGGAGCTGGGGGTGCATCTGAACGACGTGGTAGCCCTCGTCCTGGGAGGACACGGCGACGACATGGTGCCGCTTCCCCGGTACACCTCCGTCTCCGGCATCCCCATCACGGAACTCCTCTCCGCCGAGACCATCGAGCGTCTCGTGGCGCGGACCCGCACAGGGGGCGGGGAGATCGTGGGGCTCCTCAAGGAGGGCAGCGCTTTCTACGCCCCGGCCTCGTCCATTACGGAGATGACAGAGGCCATCATCCTGAACATCCGGAGAATCCTCCCTGTGTCCGCCTACCTGGAGGGGGAATACGGCCTGCATGACGTCTACGTGGGTGTGCCGGCCGTCCTGGGGGCCAACGGGATCGAGGAGGTGCTGGAGCTGGCCCTGACAGACGAGGAGAAAGAGGCGCTCAAATCCTCGGCCGGCTCCGTGGCGAAGAACGTGGCCCTCTGGAAGGAAATGCGCGAAAAGGAAGCAAAATCATGAGAGAAATTCCCGTCAGCGAAATCACCGAAACCGTCGCCCGTCTCTGCATCGAGGCCAACATCGACCTGGGCGCCGATGTGGAGGAGGCCTTCCGGAGGATGAAAGAGACCGAGGACTCCCCCACCGGGAAGGAGGTGCTCGATCTCCTCCTCAAGAACGCGCAGATCGCCCGGGAGGAACGGATGCCCATCTGCCAGGACACGGGCCTGGCCGTCGTCTTCATCGACGTGGGGCAGGACGTCCATTTCACGGGCGGTTCCCTGGAGGAGGCCATTCACGAGGGGGTCCGCCAGGGCTACGAGAAAGGATACCTGAGGAAATCGACCTGCCATCCCTTCACCCGGAAGAACCTGGGAGACAACACCCCCGCCATCATCCACACCCGCATCGTTCCCGGCGACAAGGTGCGGATCGTCGTGGAGCCGAAGGGGGGAGGCAGCGAGAATATGAGCCGCGTGGTGATGCTCGCTCCCGCCGAGGGGATTGAGGGGATCAAGGCCTATATCCTCCAGCGGGTCAAGGAATCGGGGTCGAACCCTTGTCCACCCATCGTCGTGGGGGTGGGGATCGGCGGGACCTTCGAACGGGCCGCCTTCCTCGCCAAAAAGGCCACGCTCCGGCCCATCGGAACGAAAAACCCCGATCCCGAACTGGACGCGCTGGAGCAGGAGCTCCTTGAAAAGATCAACAAAATCGGCATCGGCCCGGGGGGACTGGGAGGCCGAACCACGGCTCTGTCCGTCCACATCGAGATGATGCCCTGCCACATCGCCTCGTTGCCGCTTGCCGTCAACATCCAATGCCACGCCGGCCGTCACAAAGAGGCCATCCTTTAGGGGGAACCCATGAGCCGTGAAATCAGACTTGAAACCCCGTTGACCGACGCCGACGTCATCCCGCTTCGGATCGGCGACCGGGTCTTGCTTTCCGGGATCATCTATACCGCCCGAGACGCCGCCCACAAGCGGCTCATTGACCTGATGGACAATAACCAGCCCCTTCCCTTCGATATCCAGGGGGCGGTCATCTACTACGTGGGCCCGGCCCCAGCCCCGCCAGGAAAACCGATCGGGTCGGCGGGCCCCACCACCAGCTACCGAATGGATCCCTTCGCGCCACGCCTCATGGCAGCGGGCCTGAAGGGCATGATCGGTAAAGGAAACCGCTCCCAAGAGGTCATCGAGGCCATCCAGAAGCATAAGGCCATCTATTTCGGGGCCATCGGCGGCGCCGGCGCCCTCATCGCCAAGAGCATCGTCTCCAGTGAGATCATTGCCTACGAGGACCTGGGCCCGGAAGCCATCCGAAGGCTCGAGGTTCGGGACTTGCCTCTTTTCGTGATAAATGATACCGTCGGCGGCGATCTTTATCAGGAAGGGATGAAGCGGTATGCACAGGCCCCATGAACGAGGCTTTTTTCTTTCAGGCATCGGCCTGAGCACCCCATAAAAAACGACCACCGAGGTTAGGGATGAAGATACGGTTATCACGCGAAAATGTCAGAGGCGAATTTGTCAAAAAAGTGGAAATGATTAGTGGTGAGGACCTGCTTAAGTGCTACCAGTGCGGAAAGTGCTCCGCGGGATGCCCCGCGGCCTTCGAGATGGATATCCTTCCCTCCCACGTCATCCGGCTGGCCCAGATGGGGCAGGAGGAGGAACTCTCCAAGGTCAACAGCTACTGGATCTGCCTCTCCTGCCAAACCTGCACCGTCCGGTGCCCCCGCGGGGTGGACATCGCCAAGATCATGGAGGCCTTGCGCCTGGTCACCCTGCGTCAGAAGAACCAAAACAAGGTGGAAGCCACCGCCCTGCCCACGGAACTGCTGGCCGAGCTTCCCCAGATCGCCATTGTCAGCAACCTGCGCAAGATGAGCGGGTAAGAGGGGATATTTATGAAAATTCCTTACTATCCAGGATGCACGTTGAAAACCAAGGCCAAGGACCTGGAGGACTCCGCCATCGCGGCCGCCAAGGTCCTGGACATCGAGATGGAGGAACTCCCGCGCTGGAACTGCTGCGGGACCGTTTACTCCCTGGCCTCGGACGACCTCATCCATCAGGTCGGCTCTATCCGGAACCTGGTGCGGGTCAAGGAACAGGGAGCCAACCAGGTCGTGACCCTCTGCTCCATGTGCTACAACACCCTGAAGCGGGCCAACGAGTTCTTTCTCGCCGACGAGGAGAAACAGGACCGCATCAACCGCTACATGGACGAGGAGATCGACTACACGGGAGACGTCGCCGTGGTGCACCTCCTGGAGATCCTGCGGGACGAAGTGGGCATGGAGAAGATTAAGGCGGCCGTCAAGAAACCGTTGACGGGCTTGAAGGTCTCTCCCTACTACGGGTGCATGTTGCTGCGGCCCGCCTCCATCGGGATCGACAACACGGAACGGCCCACGGTGATGGAGGACCTCCTGCGAGCCCTGGGGGCGGAGGTTATCGACGACCCCTACAAGACCGAGTGCTGCGGTGCCTATCAGACCGTCAACCGCAAGGACGTGGTGGTCACCTGCGTCCACAGCATCCTCACCTCGGCCCAGCGAAACGGGGCGGAGGTCATCGCCTTGAGCTGTCCCCTTTGTGACTTCAACCTGGACAACCGGCAGAAGGACATCCTCCAGACCTACAAAGGGTTCCATCCCATACCGGTCCTCTACTTCACCCAGTTGATGGCCATCGCCTTCGGCCTGGACGAATCGGTCTGCCGATTCGAGCTGTCCTACAACGATCCCAGGCCGCTACTCAAATCCAAGGGGCTGATCGAATGAGCGAGACCTTCGAGAAAAAGGCCCTCATCGTGGGCGGCGGCGTGGCGGGGATCCAGGCAGCCCTGGACATCGCCGACGGCGGCTACCAGGTCATCCTGGTGGAGCGAACCCCGTCCATCGGCGGCCACATGGTCCAGCTCTCCGAGGTTTTCCCCACCCTGGACTGTCCCCAGTGTATCCTGACCCCCAAGATGGTCATGTGCGGGCAGCACCCCAACATCGACATCAAGGCCTACTGCGAGGTGGAATCGGTCACGGGAGAAGTAGGCAACTTCACCGTCAAGATCCGCCACAAGGCTACCTACGTGGACTGGGACGCCTGCACCGGCTGCGGCCAGTGCGAGCAGAAATGTCCCACCAAGGCCCCCTCCGAGTTTAACCGTGAACTCGCCTTCGGACCCCGGAAGGCCATCTACAGCCCCTTCGCCCAGGCGGTCCCCAACAAGCGGGTCATCGATCCGGACCACTGCCTGAAGCTCACCAAGGACAAGTGCGGGATCTGCGCCAAGGTCTGCCCCACCCAGGCCATCCGCTACGACCAGAAGGACTGGTTTGAAGAAATCAAAGTGGGGGCCATCATCGTGGCCACCGGTTACGAGCTCTACAAGAAGGAGAACCTCACCGAATATGCCACCGATCCGGACGTCATCGACGGCTTGGAGTTCGAGCGGATCCTCTGTCCCTCCGGGCCCACCGCGGGGGTCATCCGGCGCCCCTCGGACGAGAAAGAGCCGAAGGAGGTGGTCTTCGTCCAGTGCGCCGGCTCCCGGGACCCCGACAAGCACCTCCCCTACTGTAGCCGGGTCTGCTGCATGTACTGCTGCAAGATGGCCATGCTCTACAAGCACGCCGTGCCCGACGGGCAGGCCTACATCTTTTACATCGACGTGCGCACCGACGGGAAGATGTACGAGGAGTTCTACCAGCGGGGGGTGGAGGAGGATCGGATTGTCTATCTCCGGGGCAAGGTCTCCAAGATCTTCCGTCAGGGCGACAAAATCGTCGTCTTCGGTATGGACACCCTCACGGGAAAACGGGTGGAGGTGGAAGCGGATCTGGTGGTCCTGGCCATGGCCATGATCCCCAACCCCGCCGGGGAGAAAGTGAAAAAGGTCCTCAACCTGAAAACCGATCAGTTCGGGTTCATCACCGAGGCCCACGCCAAGCTGCACCCCGTGGAGACGGGCATCGACGGCATCTTCGTGGCGGGAACCGCCCAAGCCCCCAAGGACATTCCTGAGACGGTGGCCCAGGCGGGCGGTGCCGCCAGCAAGGTCCTCTCCCTCTTCTCCGGGGTTGAAAAGGGACAAGAAGCCGTGTTGAAGGAGCTGACAGGATGAAGCCCCGCATCGGTGTGTTCGTCTGCCATTGCGGTCTGAACATTGCGGCGACCGTAGAGGTCAGCGAGGTCGTCAAGGCCATCAAGGACTATCCGGGCGTGGTCCACGCTCAGGACTACATCTACATGTGCTCCGATCCCGGCCAGGAGCTGGTCCGCAAGGCCATCCGGGAAAAGAATCTGACCGGTCTGGTCATGAGCAACTGTTCTCCCTCCCTTCATGAACGGACCTTCCGGAATTTGGCCGCCTCCGAGGGGTTGAACCCCTACCTCGTGGAGGTGGCCAACATCCGGGAATACTGTAGCTGGCCCCACCAAGGCGATAAGGAGACCGCCACCAAGAAGGCCCTCACCATCATCAAGGCCACCATCGAACGGGTCAAGCGGAACCAGGCCCTCGTTCCCCTCATCGTGCCCCTCCAGAAGCGGGTCCTCGTCCTGGGCGGCGGCGTGGCGGGGATGCAGACGGCCCTGGATATCGCCGAGGGGGGCTATCCCGTCACCATCCTGGAGAAGGAGGCCTACCTGGGCGGGCGGGTGCGCCAGCTGGACCGCACCTTCATTTCCCTGGAATCGGCCCCCGATCTCGTCAACGAGATGATCGACCGCACCCTGAAACAGCCGAACATCGAGGTGTTGACCACCGCGCAGATCGAGAATCTCAGCGGCTACGTGGGAAATTTCGAGGTACGGATTCGCCAGCAGATTCCCTGGGTCGATCCCGACAAGTGCAACGGCTGCGAGGCCTGTATTACCGCCTGTCCGGCGGAGGTGCCCTCGGCCTTCGACCGGGGGTTGGTCACGCGGAAGGCTATCGACTGGACGCCAGGGGAACGGTCCGGCGACAAGAGCATCTTCCTCGACCACCAGGTGTGCCGGCGCGTCACCCACCAGGAGAACTGCACCGCCTGCCAAGAGGCCTGCAAGGAAGGAGCCATCGCTTATCCGGAAGATCGGTTTATCGAACAAACCTACGGGGCCATCGTAGTAGCCACGGGACACGACCTCTACCGGAAGTCCGCTTTGACGGAATACGCGGAGGACCCCGATGTCCTGGATGCCCTTCAGTTCGAGCGGATGCTGGCAGAGGACGGACCCACGGGCGGCAAGGTGATGCGTCCCTCCGACGGCAAGGTCCCCAAGGAGGTGGTCTTCGTCCAGTGCGCCGGGTCCCGGGACCCTGACAAGCATTTCCCCTACTGTTCCAAGGTCTGCTGCATGTACACCTGTAAGGAGGCCCGCCGTTACAAAGAGAAGGTTCCCGACGGCCAGGCCTATCTTTTCTACATCGACATCCGTTCCACGGGGAAGGGCTACGAGGAGTTCGTCAAGGAGAGCGTGGAGAAAGAGCGTCTCCTCTACCTCAAAGGAAAGGTCTCCAAGATCGCCCGGCAGGGGGATAAACTCCTTGTTCTGGGGGGCGACACCATCACGGGGGTGCAGGTGGAGATCGAGGCCGATCTGGTAGTCTTGGCTATGGCCACGGTTCCTAATCCGGGGGCCAAGGAACTGGCCCGGCTCCTGAACATCAATACCGATCCCTACGGGTTCATTCAGGAAGCCCACCCCAAGCTGGCGCCGGTGGAGACCCTGACGGCGGGGATCTATCTCGCCGGGACCTCCCAGGCCCCTAAGGATATCCCCCACACCATCTACCAGGCGGGCGGGGCCGCGTCAAAGATTCTCTCCCTCTTCTCCAGGAAGGAGCTGGTTCACGAGCCCCTCGTGGCGCGCGTGGACACGGAGATCTGCGCGGGCTGCGGCTACTGCCGCGACAACTGCGCCTTCCAAGCGGTGGATGTGGATCCCATTCGGAAGAAGGCGGTCGTTAACGAGGCCCTCTGCGAGGGGTGTGGCGCCTGCGCAACGGCCTGTCCCTCGGGGGCCATTCAGGTTAAGAATTTGGATTCCAAGCAGGTTTTTGATATGATTTCCATCGTAACACAAGACTACTCATTGCAGCCGTAAGGAGAAGGGAATGGCAAACAATCGGGTTTTGGTGGTCGGAAGCGGCGTCAGTGGTTGGGCGGCTGCGCTGAATCTTGCCTCGTCCGGTGTCCAGGTTTCCCTCATCGAGCAGGCCCCGTTCTTAGGGGGAACCCTCACGCAGGTGGAACGCCAGTTTCCCACGAACCGCTGCCTCATGTGCACCCTGCTGCCTGTAACGGAGCGGGTGGAGGCCGCGGAATTCTGCCTCCGCAGGGACTTCTACCATCCTTTCATCGACGTGCATCTCCTCACCGCCCTCAAGAAAGTGGAGGGGGAGGCGGGGAACTTCACTGTCCAGCTGGAGACGAAACCGCGCTACGTCGTCGAGGAGGCCTGCATCGCCTGCGGCAAGTGTGAGGCGGTCTGCCCGGAGGAGGTACCCGACCCCTTCAACGGCAACCTCTCCAACCGCAAGGCCATCTACGCTCGGTCGCCCCAGGGGATCCCCCATGTTTACGTCATCGACGAGGCCGTCTGCACGAAGTGCGGCAAGTGCGTGGAGGCCTGTCCCACGAATGCCATCGACCTCAAGCAAGAGACAAAGTCCTGGGATCTGAACGTGGCCGCCGTCGTCGTGGCCGCCGGCTTCGATCTTTTCGATCCTAACAACCTCCTCCAGTACGGCTGGGGCCGGTATCCTGACGTCCTAACCAGCCTCCAGTTGGAACGACTCCTCAGCGAGACGGGCCCCACCCAGGGGAACTGGGTGCGGCAGGCCACGGGCGAGCCGGTCAAGAAGGTCGCCTTCATCCAATGCGTCGGGTCCCGGGATGTGGACCACCCCTACTGTTCCTCCGCCTGCTGCATGATCGCTCTGAAGGAGGCCATGTTCGTCAAGGAGAAAAACCCCGAGATCGAAACGACCCTCTACTACATGGACCTGCGAGATTTCGGCAAGGGATATTACCGCTACCGGGAACAGGCGGCGGCCATGGGTGTGAAATTCGTGGCCTCGCGGGTCCCGGATGTGAAATACAACCCCGCCACAAAGCAGTTGCTCATCCGTCATATCGGGGACAACGACGCTGTGACGGAGGAGGCAGTGGACCAGGTGATTCTCGCTGTGGGCCAGACCCCGTCGGACAAAAGCGGCACCCTGGCCGGGATGCTGGATCTGGAGAAAGACGAGGGCGGCTATCTGGTGGCCACCGACCTGAATACCACGGCCACCCGGCGGGACGGCATCTACATCTGCGGCTCCGTCCGGGAGCCAAAGGATATCCCTGACGCCATCTGCGAAGGGGATGCCGCGGCGGCCCAGGCGATCCGCTGGGTGGAAGGTCCTCGCCTGGAAGAAGAAAAGGAAGCCCATCCCGAGGTGGAGTTGGAACCACCCAAGGTCGGTATTTTCTTGTGCCGATGTGGGGACGAGATCGCCGCGCGACTCGACCTGCCGAGCCTCGCGGAGGAACTACGGAAACGGGGGAACGTGGCCTTCGTGCAGGAGGTGGACTACCTCTGCCTGAAGGAAACCACCGATTCCCTCGTCAAACAGATCAAGGACTCCAAGGTCAACCGAGTGGTCTTCGCCGCCTGCGTGCCCTACCGTTTCGAGCAACAGTTCCGGTCCATCCTGAAAGAGGCGGGGCTGCCGGAGAATTTCATGACCATCACGAGCATCCGAGAGCAGGTGGCCTGGGTGCATGAGGCAGATTCTGAATCGGCCCGCCGGAAGGCGGCGGCGATGGTGGCGGCCGCCATCGACCGCGTCGCGGGGGAAATCCCCCGTACGCAGGCTACGCAGCCGGTCACCGGAAAGGTCCTTGTCATCGGCGGCGGCGTGGCAGGACTGACCGCCAGCCAGTTCCTCGCCGAACAGGGCGTGCCGGTGGATCTGGTGGAGATCGAGGAGAACCTGGGAGGGAACTTCAAGACGACCCATTTCCTCCTGGGAGGGAGCGATCCCCAGGCCTTCCTCGGGGATCTTATTGAGAAGGTCCAGACGAACGAGAACATCCGTGTCCTTACAAAGACCCGGGTGACAGCGAAGGAAGGGAGCCTGGGCCGATTCGTGATAACCCTCGAAACCCCGGAGGAAACGTTCAAAGAGGTCTATGGAGGCGTCATCCTCGCCACGGGGGCCAAAGAACACGAGGTTACCGAGTATGCCTATGGCCAGCACCCCGCCGTCGTGACCATGCGGGAATTCGGGGAGAAGCTCTCGGATCCCTCCATGCCCGCGCCGAAGGACCTTGTCTTCATCCAGTGCGTCGGCTCCCGGGAGGGGGATCACCCCTACTGCAGCCGCTACTGCTGCTCCAAGGCCCTGGCCCACGCCTTGGAGGTCAAGCAGCGCTGGCCGGAATGTCAGGTTTCCGTCCTCTATCGGGACATCATGACCTACGGGAATAGGGAACGGGCCTACACGGAGGCGCGGGAGATGGGAATCCACTTCTTCCGTTACGGCGTGGACGACAAACCCGCCGTGGAGGTAGGTGGAGACGTGGTGACCGTCCGGTTTACCGATCCCGTCCTGGGCGGAAAGGTGACCGTCTCGCCCGACTTTCTCGTGTTGAGCAACGGGGCCGAGGCGGATGATCGGGAGGGCATGGCCGATCTTTTCGGATTAGAGACCACGGAGGACGGTTTCTTCAAGGAGGCGGAGGTGAAATTCCGCCCGGTGGACGCCCCGGAGGCAGGAATTTGGCTCTGTGGGCTTGCCCTCGGCCCGAAGAATGTGAACGAGGTGATTATTCAAGCCGAGGCCGCTGCGGCGCGGGCCCTCACCGTCCTGAGGAAACAGGCATTGCGGCTCCCCCACGTGAAGGCGTGGGTCAGCCCACGGCGGTGTTCCGCCTGTGAGATGTGCGTGGACGCCTGCCCCTACCATGCCCGGATCAAGGACGAAGACCTGGGCTATGTGGTGGTGCGGGAGGCCCTCTGCCAGGGCTGCGGCGTCTGCACGACCGTCTGCCCCAACAACGCCGTCAAACTGATTTCGTATCAGGAGAACCAGATTTTCTCCATGATCGATCGTATGGCATTAGGGTAAAGGAGAAAACAGAGATGGAAGAATTCGAACCCAAGATCATCGGCTTTTTCTGCAACTGGTGCACCGCCACTGCGGCCGACTTGGCGGGGACGACCCGGCTCCAGTATCCCCCCAACCTCCGGCCCATCCGGGTCATGTGCACGGGAACGGTGGACCCGGTCTACATCCTCCGTTCGCTCCTTCTGGGGGCCGACGCCGTTTTCGTGGGCGGGTGACACCCGGGCGAATGCCACTATGTGAGTGGCAACCTCAAGGCCCGGCGGCGTGTGGCCATTCTGAAGACCATCTTCGACACCCTGGGACTGGAGAGCGAACGGGTCCACCTGGAGTGGATCAGCGCCAGTGAGGGCAAGAAGTTTGCGGACACGGTCAAGAAGATTACAGAAGAGACCAAACAGCAAGGGCCCAACCCCTTAGCCAAGCACTGGTCCATCTAACGGGAGACACCTATGGCCAATAAATGGATAAAACACCCACTGGAAAACCGGGACGCCCTCATTAAGGGGTGGCTGAAGACCCTTTTGGAGAAGGAGATTGTGAAGGGGGTTGTCGTCCCCTCCCTACTTCCCTCGGGGGCGAACGCCGCCCAGAGCCTTATCACCGATCCGGCCATGCTGGAGAACACGGATCCTTTCGCTCCGGTCATGGCGGTCAGCACAGCGAAGATCATTTCAAAAATGACCCGGCTCAAACCGATGGAGAAACCGGTGGCTGTCCTGCTCCGTCCATGCGAGCTGCGCGCCACCATCGAGCTGACGAAGCTGAAGCAGGCCAATTTGGACAACTTGCTCCTCATCGCCATGGATTGTGCAGGGACTTTTAGCGTGAAAACCTACACCTCCCTCGTCCAGGAGGGGGCGAATTTCGTAGAGATCGAGAGGAAGCTCTTCGCCGGAGAGGAGGACCCCCTCCTGCGGCCCGTCTGCCAAGGATGTGAATGGTCCGTCCCGGACAACTGTGACATCACCATCGCCTGGCACGGATTGGACGAGAGCAGTTTCGGCCTCATCGCCCACACAGAGAAGGGCGAGGCCTCCCTGGCGGAGATGGAAGGCGAGGCCTGGGAAAACGGGGAAGAGGCGCGCGCCGCCGCCGTGGAGAAATGGACGAACGACAAGATCGCCAAGCGGGACGCCCAGTTCGCCGAACTGAAGGAGCGGGTATCCGGCGTGGAAAACCTCCTGAAGACCTACGCCGCGTGCATCAACTGCCACAACTGCATGACGGTCTGTCCCATCTGCTTCTGCAAGGAGTGTTTCTTCGACTCCGCCGTCTTCGAATTCGAGTCTGACCGGTTCATGGATTGGTCCAGCGCCCGTGGGAACCTGAGACTTCCCACCGACACGCTCCTCTTCCATATCGGCCGGATGAACCACATGTCCACCTCGTGCGTGGCCTGCGGCATGTGTCAGGACGCCTGTCCCAACGACATCCCCGTGGCCCAGATCTTCAAGATGGTGGGCTTTAACACACAGCAGCGCTTCGACTACGTTGCGGGGCGCAGCCTGGACGAACCCGTCCCCCTGGCCGACTTCCGGGAGGACGAACTCCATGAGATCGGAGGCGAATAGACCGTGGACTATCAACTAACGAACCAACCGGTCCGACAGGATCCCTCCTTCGCCAATGAGATCATCGAGGCAACAGGGGTCCGGGTGGATCGTTGCTACCAGTGCATGACCTGCACGCTGGGATGCCCCGTGGCGGATGCCATGGATTTCCCGCCCAACCAGGTCATGCGGCTCATCGACCTGGGAGCGGAGGAGATTCTTCTCTCCTCGCGCACCATCTGGATGTGCGTGACCTGCGAGACCTGCTTTGCGCGGTGCCCCAACCAGATCGATACGGCCGCCGTGATGGACTATCTGAGGGAGAAGGCTACGGCCAAGGGAATCGCGGTGCCCGAGGAGCGGATTCAGCTCCTCCATCAGGTTTTCGCGGAGAACATCAAGTCGTTCGGGAAGGTACATGAGGCCACCATGCTCATGGCCTACAAACTGAAGAGCAAGGACTTCTTCTCGGACATGGGCATCGGCCTGAAGCTCTTTCTGAAAGGGAAGATCCCTCTCTTCCCGTCCAAGGTCAAGGGGCTGGATGAGGTCAAGCGGATCTTCGAGAAGACCTACGACCAAACCTTCGGAGGGAAGTCGTGAAATTCTCCTACTACCCGGGGTGCACCGTTCACTCCACGGCCATCGAATACGCCCGGTCCATCGACGCCGTGGTCGCCGCGCTGGGGGTCGAACTTGCGGAGATCGAGGACTGGAACTGCTGCGGTGCCGCCGCGGCCCACAGCATTCATCGGAAGCTGGGGCTGGCCCTTCCCGCCCGAAACATCTCCCAGGCGCAGAAACAGACCCATCTCTCCCCCGACCTGGTTACCTCCTGCCCCGGTTGCTTCAATGCCCTGAAACGGGCGGACTACGCCCTGCGCAATGACGAAGAGACCCGGAAGGAGATCGAGGAAACCGTGGGGTTTGCCTACAACGGGGAGGTTCGCATCCGCTCCCTGATGGAGGTTCTGACCCACGAACTCGGCGAGGAGGTTCTGAGCGCCAAGGTCAAACGGCCCTTGGACAGGCTGAAACTGGTCTGTTACTACGGTTGCGCCCTCGTGCGGCCCCATGCCGTCACGGGGCTCGAGAACCCGGAAAATCCCATGATGATGGATAATCTGATGAAATGGATGGGGGCGGACGTGCGTGACTGGTCCTACAAGACCGAGTGTTGCGGGGCCGACCTGGCCCTCACCCACGGGGACATGGTCCAGAAGATCGTGGGACGCCTGATAGACCACGCCCGGGAGGCGGGCGCGGAGGCCGTCGTCACTTCTTGCGGGCTCTGCCAGGCCAACCTGGACATGCGCCAGACGGGGACAGATCCCCTGCCCGTCTTCTACTTCACCGAACTGATGGGGGTCGCCATGGATCTACCCAATCGCAAGGGTTGGTGGTCCAAGCATATCGTGAACCCGGGCCCGCTGCTCGCGCGGCTGGGATACGAATCATAACAACGGCTTTTCATGAGAGGAAGACATAAATTGGGAGGAACAAGGTTATGACAACCACCGTTGCCAAAGACGCCATGCGCAAAGGAGACAAGACGGTCATCGCCGAAGGAACGCGGATGATTCCCATCTACGTGATGGGGAAACGCTACTTCGTTCCGGAGACTCTGACCATTCAGAAGGCAATGGAATACGCCGGCTACCAATTCATTCGATCCTGCGGGTGCCGCGGGGGGATCTGTGGGGCCTGCGCCACCGTCTACCGGCTGGAAGGAGACTACAAGCTCTATTCCGGGCTTGCCTGCCAGACTGTGGTGCAACCCAACATGTATCTCGTTCAGATTCCCTTCTTTCCCGCCAACAAGGTTGCTTACGACATCGAGAAGCTTCCCTACGACGTCACGGCCATTCAGACCACTTACCCTGAGACCTTCCGCTGCGTTCAGTGCAATGCTTGCACCAAGGTCTGTCCCATGGACCTACAGGTCATGGACTACATGGCGGCGGCCATCCGGGGAGACATCGAGGCGGTGGCGGAGATGTCCCGGAGCTGCATCATGTGCGGGCTCTGCACCTCGCGCTGTCCTGCCGAGACCAACCAGTACAACATGGCAGAGCTCTGTCGCCGGTTGTATGGCCGCTACGGGCAGAAGAAGTCCCAGCAGGTGGCCAAGCGGGTGGAGGAGATCAAGGCGGGGAAATACGATCCCATGATCGAAGAACTCCAATCTCTCCCCTTGGAAGAGCTCAAAAAACGTTATGAAGAGAGGGAATGGGAGCCCGTCATGAGCGAGGGATGGGAACCGAAAGAAACAAAATATCTCTAATAGATTGAAATACCTGGAGGATACAGCATGGCTTACACCCCGGAAATGAAAGAACTAATCAAGCGGGTCGAGGCAACCCGTCCAGAAAGGGTCGAGCGGGTCAAGCAAGGGATCCAGTTCCCGAAACTCTCCCTGGAAGAGTCACAGCGGCGCCTGAAGACCTATCATCCCGACTACAAGGAAGAGGGGCGCCGGGAGTTCAAGATCGGGCCCAACAAGGGGGACGGCCACTCCTACCCGGACGAGGTGGTGGATCTCTTCGAGGCCAAGAGCCGAATCGATCCCGAGATCGTGGACCTCTCGAAACCCGACTATGAAACGGATGTCCTGATCATTGGCGGCGGTGGCGCGGGGACCACGGCCTCCCTCTTTGCCCAGGAAAACGGGATGAAGGTCATCATCGCCACGAAACTCCGCCACGGGGATGCCAACACCATCATGGCGGAGGGCGGGATTCAGTCGGCCGACTCCACCAAGGATTCTCCCTACTACCACTACCTGGACATCATCGGCGGAGGGCATTTTACCAACAAGCCTGAGCTGGTGAAGGTGCTGACTCTTGATGCCCCGCTCATCATCCAGTGGCTGGAGAGCCTGGGCATGAACTTCGACAAAACCCCGGACGGTGAAATGCGGCTGCTGGCTGGCGGCGGCACCTGCCGGAAACGAATGCATTCCTGCGGGGACGTCACGGGTGCGGAGATCATGAGAACCATCCGAGATGAGGCCCGCAACCGCCGCGATGACATCACGGTGCTGGAATACCAGCCCGCGGTGGAGATCATCCTGGACGAGGACGGCAAGGCCGCCGGGGCACTCCTCTACAACATGGAAACGGAGGAGTATACCATCGTTAAGGCCAAGGCCGTCATCATCACCACCGGGGGATGCGGGCGGCTCCACATCCAGGGGTTCGCCACCACCAACCACTACGGGGCCACCATGGACGGTATCGTCATGGCCTACCGCTGCGGTGTTCCGCACTGCTTTCTTTACGCCACCCAGTACCACCCCACCGGGGCGGCCTATCCGGAGCAGAACGTTGGACTCCTCATCACGGAAAAGATGCGCACCGCCGGGGCCCAGCCCGTCAATATTGATGGGGAGGAATTCACCTTCCCCCTGGAGCCCCGCGACGTGGAATCCGCCAACATCATCCGGGAGTGCATGGACGTGGGTAAGGGGATCCCCACCCCCGTGGGCCGGATCGGCGTTTGGCTCGATACACCCATGATCGACATGCTGCGTGGCGAGGGCACAGTGGAACACGACTTCCCCGCCAAATACATCCAGTTCAAACGCTACGGGATTGACATCAGCAAGGAACCACTGCTCGTCTATCCAACACTGCACTATCAGAACGGCGGCGTGGAAGCCAATGAGTGGGGCGAGACCAAGATCCCCGGACTCTTCGTTGCCGGGGAGGTCCTGGGTGGCATCCACGGGGAGAACCGACTGATGGGCAACTCACTGCTCGACATCAACGTATACGGCCGCCGGGCCGGGATCCGGGCCGCGGAATACGTGAAAGAGGGGATCACCCTGAAGAAGCTTACCCTTGAGCACGTCCGGGCATATCACAAGGAACTGAAAGAAGCCGGAATCGAGACGGACCGGATCTCCCCCATGCTCCTGCCCGACTACTCCAACCCCGAGGTCCGGGCGAAGCAGCTTACCGCACGGTATTTCGGGACGCTACGGTAATACCGAGAAGGAAGCGGAGATGAATCCACTCGAGCTTAAGGGTGTGTTGCCACCCGTGGCCACACCATTCACGGATGATGAACTCGATACCGAGGCGCTGAAACGCAACCTCGAGAAATACAACAAAACGGGACTCTCCGGATACCTGATTCTGGGTTCCAACGGCGAGGGCGTCTATCTCAATGAAGGTGAGAAACGTGCCGTCCTCGGAGCGGCCAGACAGGCAATCCCGCAGGACAGGATCTTCATGGCCGGGATGGGACAGGAATCCACCCGTGAGACGATCCGATGGGTGAATATATCGGCAGAGATAGGGGCCGATTGCGCCCTGATCGTGACCCCGAATTTCTATAAGGGCCTGATGACCTTCGAAGCACTGAGACGTCACTACCTCGCCGTGGCGGAGACTGCCAAGATTCCGATCCTCATCTACAATGTCCCTCAGTTCACCGGGGTCAATCTAACACCAGACCTTATCGAGGCCTTATCCTCTCACCCCAATATCGTAGGCATCAAGGACAGCTCCGGGAACATCGGTCAGCTCGCTGAGATTATTCGCAGGACACCAAACGATTTTGCCGTTTTCGTGGGATCCGCTCCCGTTTTCTACCCTGCCCTCTGTATCGGCGCCGTAGGAGGCATCCTGGCGGTGGCCAATGTCATCCCGGAGGTTTGTGTGGCCCTGAAGGAAAGATTCGACGCCGGCAACCACGGGGAGGCAAAAAACCTCCAGTTCAAGATCACGCCCTTAGCCCGATGGGTCACCGCGGAACACGGAATCGGCGGGCTTAAGATGGCGATGGATGAAGTGGGTTACGAAGGCGGTCTTCCCCGATCCCCCCTGTTTCCCCCGGACGAAAGCCATCGGTCAGAACTCAAGGCGCTCCTCGAACCCTTCCGGTCTTAGTCGGTAAAACGCCTGTAACTCTTTGGGTAAGCCTTACGACTCTGCATGAGCCCCAGCTCCACGAGCATCTGCGCGGTTTTGATTGCCACAGACACCCCATCCAGGACGGGAACTCCTAGAATATTCTCTATCTCATCACGGGATCCTTCGGGCAACACGGCGAAGATAGCTGAATAACCCGCCACGATAACCTGCGCCCCCTCCTGCTCTATCTGATACTTAGCAATCTCAGTAAACCTTCTTTTGAGTTCCCGATTCCTGTCCGCGAGAACCTGTTCATCGATGTTCAGAGGTCGCATGGAGGTCATACGGTCCGCGCAGCCCATAAGCTGGATTCGCCGTGTAAACTCGGGAATGGTCGCATCACTCTTGCTCACGACCCCGATCCGTTCTCCCAACTGACAGGCAAGATGAAAAACAGCTGAGCCTAACCCCACGACCGGGATGTCGACGGCACCCCGGGCCGCCTCTATCCCGAAATCGCAGATCCCGTGGATCATCACTGCATCACATCCCTCCGTTTCCGCACGGATCGTCAACTTCATTGTCTCCATGGCAAGTAGAGAGACATCCCCGCCCGTCTTAATTCCCCTTACCTCCCCCTTGAAAGTAAACGGAACGACTTCCCATGGGGAGGAAATAAACGCCTCCATGTGTCGTACCCGCAATTCCACACCTTTGGTATCCAGTTCACCAGGAATTATCACGGCCAATCGTTTCATCCCATCCTCCGCAAAAATAATGGCTCTATCTTAGATGCTTCGCCATCCGTTTTCAACTCTCTCCCGCGCGTTTCCCCTTCAGGCCTCTTGTTGCGATGGCACCTACCCTATGTTATAAGACTTTATGAAAAAGTGAGGGTGGATACAATGTTCGGCATTGGCATGACAGAATTAATCGTGATCCTGGTGATTGCCCTGATCATCTTCGGCCCGAAACGTCTTCCGGAGCTTGCGAAACACCTGGGTAAAGCTATGCGTGAATTCAAAAAGGCCACGGATGAAGTCAAGGAAAATATCGGCCTGGATGGACTCGACTTGGACGAAATCGGTCCCACCCCCGAGGAAGAGGCTATCTCGGAAGAACCTTCCGAATCACTCGAAGAAGACGACACAGAACGTCCACCCGAAAATCTCCCTAAGAATGAAGACGCGGATGGGGAGAAAGAAGAGAAAGAAGAGAAAGAAGACACACACCCTACCTCTTCACCCCCTGACACTACCCCATGAGTCCCCTCAAAGAAGAAGAAAAACTCCCCTTTACAGATCACCTTGAAGAACTCCGACGGCGATTGATTATTTCCGTTATCGCCATCGCGGTGGGGTTTATCGTTTCTTATTTCTTCTCCAAACAACTCTTTGAGATTTTGATGAAACCCCTCATTATCTCCCTGCCACCGAAATCAACCTTGATCTTTACTAGCCTCCCAGAGGCCTTTTTTACCTACTTGAAGGTCTCTCTCCTATCCGGAATTTTCCTGGCATCTCCCGTCGTCCTTTACGAGATGTGGGCCTTCATTTCCCCAGGTCTCTACAAACACGAAAAACGATATGTCGTTCCCTTTGTCCTTTTCTCTTCCATCTTCTTCATCGGCGGAGCGCTCTTCGGCTATTTCGTCGTTTTTCCTTTTGGTTTCAAATTCTTCCTCGGTTTTGCCACGGATTACATTCGGCCCATGCCCACCATCAAGGAATACTTCGGTTTCTGCGCCAAGCTCCTCTTCGCCTTCGGGGTCATCTTCGAGCTCCCCCTCTTCGTGCTCTTCCTCTCTCGGATCGGCATCGTTAACGAAAAGATGCTTCGGAAACAACGGAAATACGCCATTCTCCTCGTCTTCGTCACCTCAGCCATTCTGACTCCGCCCGACGTGATGACCCAGTTAATGATGGCGGGACCGCTTTTGGCCCTTTATGAAATCAGTATCTGGGTCGCCAAGGTATTTGGGCGGAAAAAAACGGATGAGGAACTTGAGGAGAAGGAAGAAGAAGAAAAAAAAGAAAACGGGGAATCAACACCTGAAACTGCGCCAGACAAAGAGGAAAAGGAAGTCTCAGAGGCGGATGACGTCCCGGAAGAGGATGAACTCTCTCCGGAAGAAGAGGCCGAGGAGCTCGACAAGCCCTAAGTTTTTCATTGACTTGACTGGCCAACTTTGTTATGAGTGTGAAAATTTTAATTCGGAAGGTGAAAATTCTATGATAGAGATTCGATTCCATGGTAGAGGAGGGCAGGGAGCTGTTACATCCGCCGAGCTGTTGGCCGTGGCTGCTATTGAGCATGGTATGTACGCCCAGGCATTTCCCAGTTTTGGGCCGGAGAGAAGAGGCGCTCCCGTCGTGGCCTTCTGCAGAATCAGCGACAGCCCCATCCGTTTGCGGGCCAATATCTACGAGCCGGATGTGGTCATCGTCCTGGATCCCTCGGTTCTGACCATCGCCCATGTTGAAAGAGGCCTCAAGCCAGATGGAACCCTTATCTGTAACACGAAGTACGATGGGAATCACATCCGTAATCTCCTCAAAGTCAAGCAGAAGACGGCAACCGTCGATGCGAGCCACATCGCCATGGAAATTTTAGGCTTACCCATTACCAACACCACCATGTTGGGTGCCCTAATCAGGGCCACAGGCCTCTTGGAGGAAGACGCCTTGGAGGGTCCCCTGAAACGCCGGTTCGGGAAGATCGCGGAAAAGAATATCAAGGCCTACAAGACAGCCTATGAAAAAACGGTTATTTTAGACTAACCGAAAATATATGTATCTACAAGGACTCAAAATAGCAAAAGCACGGTCAAGAGTTTCAAATCATTGGACTTTTGACGAAGCTGTAGAGGGAGAATAAAGGTGAAACCAGTAGATCAAATGACCTGGAAAGATCTGAATATTGGGTGCGTCATCACGGAACCGGGGAATGCCGCCGAATATAAAAGCGGTGACTGGCGTTCCATGCGTCCCATTTGGGACAAGGATCGTTGCATCCAGTGCGGCGTCTGTTATATCTTTTGCCCCGACGCGGCCATTTATAAAACCGAAGACAACTATTTCGAAGCGGACCTCTACTACTGCAAAGGCTGTGGAATCTGCGTAAAGGAATGCGTCACCGGGGCCATTCGCCTGGTCGAGGAGGAAGAATAATGCCGAAACGTGTTGGAATGGAAGTTTCCATCGCCGCGAGTGAGGCCGTTCGCCTGGCGAACGTGGATGCTATCGCGGCTTATCCCATCACTCCACAAACTCATATCGTGGAACATCTCTCGGAGTTTGTCGCCAACGGGGAACTGGATGCCGAATTCATCCCCGTGGAATCGGAACACTCCGCCATGAGTGTCTGCTGCGGAACCTCCGCGGCCGGGGCACGGACCTTTACGTGCACCAGCTCCCAGGGATTGGCACTCATGTCCGAGATCGTGTTCATTGCCTCCGCCATGCAGCTTCCCATCGTCATGATCCTGGCAAACCGGTCCCTGTCCGGCCCCCTGAGTATCTGGAACGACCACACGGACGTGATGCTGGTTCGGGACTGCGGCTGGATCCAGTGCTTTGGTGAAAACGGACAGGAGATCTTCGACCTGACCCTGTGCGCCTTCAAAATCGCGGAGGATCATCGGGTCATTCTCCCCTTCATCGTCAACATGGATGGATTCATCCTCTCCCACGTAATCGAGCCAGTGGAACTTCTGGATCAAGAAACAGTGGATAAATTTCTTCCCGTCTACAAACCGGTTTACCGTCTCGATCCGGACAACCCCGTGACCATGGGGGCCTTTGCCATGCCGGATCTCTATACGGAAACCAAAAAGGCCCAGGACGAGCGGCTCAAGGCCTCCAAGCCCGTGATTGAAGAGATATGGAAAGAGTTCGGGGATCTGACGGGACGCTACTATTCCCCCATCGAAACCTACAAGGCAGAAGGGGCCAAAACCCTCTTCGTCACCATGGGAGGATTCAGCGAGACGGCATCCACGGCCGTGGACATGATGCGGGAGGAAGGAGAACCCGTCGGACTGTGCAAGATCCGCCTCTGGCGTCCCTTCCCATTTGAGGACTTCTGGAAGGCCGTCAAAGGCGTGGATACCCTGATTGTCATCGACCGGGCTACATCCTATGGGGGGCCGGGAGGTCCCGTCGCGTCGGAACTTCGTTCCGCCCTCTATACCTGGGAGGATGCACCCAAGGTGGTCGACTTCATCGCAGGGCTTGCGGGTAGGGACGTCGCACCGGGGGATTATAAGAAAATGTATCAACGTGCCCAGCAGCGAATCGCCTCGGGAGACATCGCGGGCTACGAAATCTACGGAGTAAGGGAATAATGGAAAATTTCAATGTTTATGCCGTAAGACTGCTGCCGAAGGGAGAGTACATCGCCCCGGGTCACCGAGCGTGCCAGGGATGCGCGGAAGTATTGGCGGTCCGCCTCGTGGGAAAGGCCCTGGGCAGAAACACCGTCATCGCCTGTGCGACGGGGTGTATGGAAATCATCTCCTCTCCTCTTCCGACCACTTCCTGGCGTGTGCCTTGGATCCATGTGGCCTTTGAAAACGCCGCGGCCGTTGCATCGGGGGTAGAAGCGGGGCTCAAGGTCCTGATGAGGAAAGGTCGGATTCCCAAGAAGAAGATCAATGTCTTAGCCATGGCCGGAGATGGAGGAACCTCCGACATTGGGTTGCAAGCCCTTTCCGGTGCCTTGGAACGAGGTCACAACATGATCTACGTCTGTTATGACAACGAGGCCTACATGAACACGGGAATCCAGCGGTCCTCCTCAACCCCCTTCGGGGCGGCCACGACTACCTCGCCGGCCGGAAAGGTCAAACCGGGACAGGTAACCTGGAAGAAAAACATGCCGGAGATCGCGGTGGCCCATAATATTCCCTACGTGGCGACGGCGTGTCCCAGCTATCCCTTCGACCTTATGGAAAAGGTCAAAAAGGCCGCAGAGGTGGAAGGACCTGCCTACATTCACATCTTATCGGTCTGCCCCACGGGCTGGCGGCTTGCGCCGGACTTGGCCATTCGTGCTGGACGGCTCGCCGTGGAAACGGGGATCTTCCCCCTCTACGAGGTGGAAAACGGAAAATACTCGTTGAGCGTGGAGATCCCGAAGCGGAGACCCGTCGAAGACTACCTGAAGATTCAGGGACGTTTTCGCCACCTGACTCCTGATCTCATCCAAAAGATTCAGGAACACGTGGATAAGAAATACAACAACCTGTTAGCCAAGGTTCGTTTCAGTGAGGAAATGTCATGAGTCCGGAAACATTAGATGCCATCCTTGAACGTTACGACAGGAATCCCGCCCAGTTGATCCCCATTCTCCAGGACGTGCAGGCGGAGGAAAACTATCTTCCGAGGGAGGCCTTGGAAGCCATCTCCGAAAAGTTAGACATCCCCCTCGTTCGGATCTACTCGGTGGCCACCTTTTATAAGGCCTTTAGCCTGGAACCGAGAGGAAAACACATTATCCAGGTATGCATGGGAACGGCATGCCACGTGCGTGGCGCCCCCCGCATCCTCGACAAAATGGTCCGGGATCTTGGCGTCCAGCCCGGTGCAACCACAAAGGATATGGAATTTACACTGGAAACCGTCAATTGTCTCGGTGCTTGCGCCTTGGGGCCCATCGTGGTGGTTGACGGCGAATACCACGGACAGATGACGTCCCCCAAATGGGATAAAATCTATAAAACGCTGAAGAAGGCAGAGGGTTAATCGATGAGACGTGTGAACTCCCAGCAGGAGCTGGAGGCTTTACGAGAAGAGATCCGGAAGGCGAGGGATCCCAACCAGATCCTTGTAACCATTTGTACCGGAACGGGATGCCATGCTTATGGCTGTATGAACATCGTTTCCGCCTTTAAACAGGAGATCGAAAAGGCGGGACTGACTGACAAGGTGGGGATCCGAACCACGGGGTGCCATGGGTTCTGCGAGAGAGGTCCCCTGGTGGTTATCTATCCCCAGAAGATCTTCTACCAACGGGTACAGATTGACGACGTGGCTGAAATTGTTAATGAAACTTTGAAAGACAGCAAGGTCATCGATCGTCTCCTCTACGCCCATCCCCAGACGGAGAAGGTGGCAACCTACGAACATGATGTCCCCTTTTACAATCTCCAAAAGAGGATCATATTTGGCAACAACGGCCTCATCGATCCCACGAGCCTGGAAGATTATCTCGCCATTGGTGGATACGCGGCCTTCGCCAAGGCCCTCTTTGCCATGAAGCCTGAAGAGGTTTTAGAGGAGGTCAAGAAATCGGGGCTCCGCGGGAGAGGCGGCGGTGGATTCCCCACGGGACGCAAGTGGGAAAGCTGCCGAAACGCCAAAGACGACAAGAAATATGTCATCTGCAACGCGGACGAGGGCGATCCCGGCGCTTACATGGACCGGAGCCTTTTGGAAGGAAATCCTCACAGCGTCCTGGAAGGGATGCTCATTGGTGCCTACGCCATCGGTTCGGACGAAGGATACATCTACGTGCGAAACGAGTATCCCCTGGCGGTCAAACACGCGGAGATTGCCATTGATGCCCTGAAAGAGATAGGGCTTTTGGGTGAAAACATCCTTGGCACCGATTTCTCATTCGACATCCACATCAACCGCGGCGGCGGTGCCTTCGTGTGTGGGGAATCAACCGCCCTGGTGGCCTCCATCGAGGGCCGAGTGGGGGAACCCCGTTCCAAATACATTCACTTGGCGGAAAGCGGTTTGTGGGGGAAACCCACCAACCTCAACAACGTGGAAACCTGGGCCAACGTCCCCGTTATCATCGACAGAGGAGCCGATTGGTATACCCAGATCGGAACGGAAGGCAGCAAGGGAACAAAGATCTTTTCGTTGGTCGGAAAGGTCAACAACACGGGCCTTGTCGAGGTCCCCATGGGGATTACCCTCCGAGAGATCATCTTTGACATCGGCGGAGGTATTCCCAACGGGAAGAAGTTCAAGGCCGTCCAGACGGGAGGTCCCTCCGGCGGCTGTATCCCGGAATCCCTTATCGACATCCCCGTCGATTTCGATAAGTTGACGGAGGTGGGCTCCATGATGGGATCCGGCGGCATGATCGTCATGGACGAGTCCACCTGCATGGTGGATGTGGCCAAATACTTCGTCAACTTCCTGAAAGGTGAGTCGTGCGGGAAGTGCACCCCCTGCCGTGAAGGGCTGCTACGCATGTCCCAGATCCTCGAAGACATCACAGAGGGGCGCGGGGAAGAGGGAGATATCGAGCTGCTCGAAGAGCTGGGCGAGGTTATGAAAGACGCCTCTCTCTGCGGGCTCGGTCAGACCGCCCCCAACCCAGTGCTCAGCACGATCAAGTATTTCCGGGATGAATACGAGGCCCACATCAAGGAAAAGCGCTGTCCGGCGGGAGTCTGCAAGGCCCTCATCACCTATGAGATCGACCCGGATAAGTGTACCGGTTGTGGGGCATGCAAGCGTAACTGCCCCGTGGAATGTATCTCCGGTGAGAAAAAAGAGCCTCATACCATTGATCAATCGAAGTGCATCAAGTGCGGCACCTGTAAAGACGTCTGTAAATTTGATGCCATAACCGTGAAATAGAAGGAAACAACCATGGCAAAGGTTCAACTAACCATTGACGGAAGAACGGTCGAAGCGGAAGAGGGCGCCATGCTGCTGCAGGTCGCCAGAGACGCGGGTGCAGATATCCCTTCCCTCTGTCACAACGACGAAATAAAACCTTACGGCGCCTGCCGGATGTGTATGGTCGAGGTGGAGGAACACGGAAGAAAACGCCTGGTCACCTCCTGCACCTACCCCGTTAAGGAAGGCATCTCCGTGACCACTCAATCCGACCGTATCTTCAGAAACCGAAAGATGATCGTAGAGCTTCTCCTCGCGCGGTGTTACAAGGTCCCCGAAGTGCGGGAAATGGCGCGCAACTACGGCATCGAGGTGGAAAACCCGCGGTTTGAAACCCGTGAAGACACCTGTATCCTCTGCGGCATGTGTGTCCGCGTATGCGACGAGGTCGTCGGAGTTCACGCCATTGGTTTCGCGGGAAGGGGTCCTGACCGTGTACCGACACCTCCCTTCAAAGAACCATCCGAACTATGCATCGCGTGTGGCGCCTGCGTCTACGTCTGCCCGGTCGACGCCATCAAGATGGTGCAAACACCGGAGGCAAGAACCATCAAGCGTTGGCAGCGGACCCTTCCCATGAAGGTATGCAAAATCTGCGGAGAACCCTTCATGCCGGAATATCAGATCGAATACTTCACCAAACGTGCGAAGATACCGGAGGACTTCTTTGAAGTTTGTCCCAATTGCCGCTAATTTTATCACAAAAAAGGCCATGCTTTCCCAGGGCGAGGGTTCCTCGCCCTTTTCTTTTAGGAAACTCTTCCGGCCAAAAAATGGATAAATTACGCATAAAACCTATCCCGCCCAACAATTCACATAAATGCTTGACATTCCCTCCTTCATGGATGAAATTTACCCCTAAAATATATTCAACCCATAGCAACAAGGAGGTGCAACGATGAAAGCATTGGTTGTCTATTCGAGTCAGTCCGGCAACACGAAAAAGCTGGCGGAGGCCGTTTACGAGGTGCTTCCGGACGAAAAGGAAATCCATCCTGTCGACGAAGCCCCGGAGCCCTCGGGATACGACCTCGTCGCCGTGGGGTTCTGGTTCAAATCGGGCGATCCAGACCCCAAGTCCGCAGAATATCTGAAGAAGATCAGCGGAACGAAGCTCTTCCTCTTCGCAACACACGGAGCGGCCCCCGATTCGGACCACGCTCGGAAGGGTATGGAGGCGGCAAAGGCCCTTGCGAAGGGGGCTGAAATCGTAGGAACCTTCAATTGTCAAGGGGTTGTCAATCCGGGGCTTCTGGAAAAGGTCAAGGCCCGCCCCAATCCCCCGGAGTGGATCGGGGACGCGGACAGCGCCGTCGGCCACCCGGATGAGAACGACCTCAACGCCTTGAAAGAAAAGGTAAGAGAGATCCTTTCAGCCTAACTAAGCGGTGTCAAGAAAGGAAGCTTATGAAAGCGAACGTCCAGGTAGTGAAAAAGGGGTATCGGAAGGTCCTTCACAAGACCGAGCTTGATTACACCCTTCCCCTCCTCTCCATTCCGGAAGTCAGCAAGAAACGGATTTTCAACCGTCTCTCCCTCCTCTACGGGGAAGGAGAGGCCAGAAAAATCATGCCGGAGTTGGAGAGAATCCTGAAGGTTTACTATGCCTTTAAGCCCCCGGAGATGATCGAGAACGAGAAGGTGTTCAATCCGGGGGAACGCTTTACCGAAAAGGATATCATCCTCATCACCTACGGGGATCTCCTTAGGGGGAAGGAGCGCTCGCCCCTGGCAACCCTGGCAAAATTCTGTGACACGTATCTGGGGGGTGCCATCAACACCCTCCATATTCTTCCCTTTTTCCCATACTCATCAGATCGGGGGTTCGCGGTCATCGATTTTGAGACCGTGGACCCCCATCTGGGAAGCTGGCAGGACATTGAAGAGTTAGGAAAGCACTACCAACTCATGTTCGACGGAGTTATCAACCACGTCTCTTCCAAAAGCCGCTGGTTCCAGGAATTCCTGAACGGGAATCCAGATTACAAGGATTTCTTCATCACTTTCAATTCCCCGGAGGAGTTGACTCCCGAACAGCGGAAAATCATCTTCAGACCACGTACCAACGATATCCTAACAGAATATACGGGAATCAATGGCCCGGTCTATGTCTGGACCACATTCTCTCCGGACCAGATCGACCTGAACTACAAGAATTTTCGGGTTCTCCTCCGTGTCATCAAGATCCTTCTGCTGTATGTCCAGCGTGGGGCCAACATCATCCGCCTGGATGCCGTCACTTATCTCTGGAGGGAGCCAGGAACCCGATGTATCCACCTACGGCAGACCCACGAGATCGTTAAGCTCTTCCGGGATGTCCTCGATATCGTGGCCCCCTACGTGGCCCTGATCACAGAGACCAATGTCCCGCACGAAGAAAACATCTCCTACTTCGGAAACGGCTCCGACGAAGCCCAGATGGTCTATAACTTTGCTCTTCCGCCACTCGTCCTTTATACTTTCTACAAAGAGGATGTAACGGTCCTTAACGAATGGGCAAAGACGCTGGAACCGCCTTCAAAGTCCACGACCTTTTTCAATTTCCTCGATTCCCACGACGGGATCGGTCTCATGGCCGTGAAAAACATCCTACCGGAGGACGAGATCGACCTGATCGTCGAGATCGCCACGGAACGCGGCGGTCTCGTCTCGTATAAGACGGGCAAGGACGGACAGGAGGAACCCTATGAGATCAATATCACCTGGTTCAGCGCCCTTAACCAGGTGGAAAGCGACGAGGATCCCGTCCTACAAGTGAAGCGATTCGTGGCTTCCCGCTTGATCGCGCTGGTCCTCAAGGGAGTTCCCGGCATCTACCTCCATAGTCTCATTGGAACCCAAAACGATATCCTCGCCGTCCGTGCCACTCGGTCAAACCGCGAGATCAACCGAACCGTGCTTGACCACGAGGCCATCGAAGCGGCCATGAAGGATCCCTCTTCCAGGATCTCCCTCATCAACAGGGAATTAGGGCGATTCATCTCGCTTCGATCGAATCAGCGTCCCTTCCATCCCAACGGGGCACAGCACATCTTAAACCTTTCACCGGAGGTTTTCTCCGTACTTCGAACTTCACCGGAAAAGGACCGACACCTCCTTAGCCTCATCAACATCACGGCACATCCGGTTAGTCTAAGCATCCCCCTCTCCGAGATTCAAACCGGTGCCACGCGATGGTATGACATCGTAAGGGAAAAAGAACTGAAGACACAAGGTGACATTCTTTCCATCGACATCCTTCCCTACGAGGCATTTTGGCTCATCCCCTCAGATGAAATTTAAGTAGACAGTTTAGACAGTCCGTAATTCACGGGCTCACCACTCAGGACGAATAAGAGACAAAGGCAATATCAATGTCTCTTAAAAAACTCTTGAAACGTTATCCCTTTGAAATCAAAACGGATATACGTATCTTGACTCATCTTCGACGGTATGCTAATCCGTTCTGAAAGATTACCGTTACTATAAATGTTAAACCACCTCATGAGGAGACAGAAATGGGTGCAAAAAAGCAAGATCCCGACTTCTACAACCGAACCCTCGAAACCATGCCAAAAGAGAAACGTATCGAGACCCTGACCAAGAAGCTCAAAGAGATCGTAGCCTACGCTTACAAGCATTCCATCGCCTTTCAGAAGAAGATGAAGGAAGCCGGGTGCGTCCCAGAGGACATCAAGTCCATAGACGATCTGGAAAAACTCCCCATCACCCGACGGGAAGACCTGATTGAGGCACAGAAGAAACTTCCACCATTCGGGGGATTCGAAGCGGTCAACACCAAAAAGATGCGCCGCATCTATGTCTCCCCGGGTCCCATCTATGAGCCTGGCCCTTGGGAGTATTCCGAAATCGGCTGGACCCAGGCCCTCTACGCCGCGGGATTCCGCAAGGGAGACATCGTTCAAAACACCTTCAACTACCACATGTGGCCGTTTTCTTTCATCCTGGATGACTCTTTGAAGATGATCGGATGCTCCGTCGTCCCCGCTGGCCCCGGCAACTCCCTTGTGCAGCTCACCATCATGCGAAAACTCAAAGTCACCGGAGTGGTGGGAACCCCCAGCTTTCTCATGACTCTTGCTCAGAGGGCGGAAAGCGAGGGACTCCGCCCCCAGAAAGATCTGTCTCTCAAGGCAGGTTTCGTCTCAGCGGAAATGCTTCCCGAGACCATGAGGAATCTCCTGGAAACAAAATTGGGCATCCGTGTCTCTCAGGCTTATGGCACAGTTACCACCGGATGTCTCGCCTATGAATGCCCCAAGAGAGGAGGTATGCATCTCTGTGATGACGTAATCGTCGAGATTGTCGATCCCGACACGGGGAAGAAGATGCCGGATGGTTCGACCGGAGAGATCGTCGCCACCAATTTCAACAGGACCTATCCAATAATCCGCTACGCCACGGGAGACCTCTCCTACTTCATTGGCAATGCCTGCCCTTGCGGGAGAACGGCCCCGAAACTTGGAAGAATCCTCGGGAGGACTGACCAGGTCACCAAGGTCAAGGGAACTTTCATCCATCCCTGGCAAACAGACGACATTATCGCCAAGTTTCCTGAAATCGAAAAATATCAGGTGGTCATCACCCGTCAGGGCCATATGGACCAGATGACCTTCAAGATCGAGCTCCGTGACGAATCAGTCAACAAGGACATCCTCCGGGCGAAACTGCAACGAGCCATCAAGGAGATTCTGAACGTTCGAGGCGAGGTCGATTTTGTCGTTAGGGGCGCCATCTACGAACGCCACAAGAAAATAGACGATCAAAGGACTTGGGATGATTAGCGCTTGGATTAGGGGATAAAAGGATGGAAGAAAAGATAAAAGTTGGCGGCATCATGCAAAGCGACGGGAGAGCGATCGTGAAGCTCCTCTCCGTCCCCGATAGGATTGACACGCCGGGCCTCATCCTTGGAGCCCTGGGGAATAACAACGTCAACATCGAGTTCCTCGTGGAAAGCACCGATCTCGACGGTTTCGCTAACTTCACCTTCTGCATCGACGAAGGTGACCTGGAACGGGCTGTTGCCGCCTTGGAGATGGTCAAGTCCGAGGTGGATGCCAAGGTGGTCACCTACATCCCGGACGTCTCCGTCGTCAGCGTCTTCGGCCCCCACTTCAGGGAAAGGCCCCGTATTTCAGGCGTAATGTTTTCGGCACTTGCCTCGGTAGGCGTCAACACCCTGGCAATCAGCACCTCCATCTCCAGCGTCTCCTGCGTCGTGGAATCAAGAAACGTCGATACCGCCATCGACGCCCTGTACGATGCCTTTGACGCCCCCCACCGGGTCCGGCAGAGGGCAAAAACCTATTAGCAACTCGCTCTCCCCAATTCGTTTATACTATGGTATAATAAATTAAAATATGAGCAATCGGACAAGGAAAAATGAAGCCATCCAGCTTTAAAATCATCACTGCTGTTCTGATTCTTGTGATCGGCCTGGTGGGATGGGTTACGCTCTTCGGTGACAAGGGATGGCTGGCATACCGGCATCTTGTGCAAACGAAGGTTGAAATGCAGGAAAAAATCACAGCGTTAGAAACGGAAAATCACCAAATGGCCCACGAGATCTATCGCTTGAAGCACGACAAAGATTATCTCGAACGTGTTGTTCGTCAGCAGTTGGACATGGGCAAACCTAATGAGCTGGTTTTCAAATTCAAATCCCATCGTTAATTCCGGAGGTCAACGTCTATGCCGTATGTTGGGGCGATTTACCGACCCCCCAGTGAAGCCCGAAGCTTTATTCTTCAGGTTACTGTGGGGTGTTCTCACAATAAATGCACCTTCTGTTCCGTTTACAAGGATAAAAAATTCCAGATAAAATCCCTCGAGGAGATCGAGGAAGACCTGAAAGAAGCCGAACCTTTCGCTCAGCACATCCGCAGGGTCTTTCTCGCCGACGGAGACGCCCTGATTATCCCCCAGAGAAAACTCATCCCTATAATGGAAATGGTGAACAAGACTTTTCCCAATCTCGAGCGGATCGGGATATACGGCAACGCCAAATCGATTTTAAAGAAATCCGTCGATGACCTTAAGGCCTTGAAAGACCTGAAGCTGGGAATCGTCTATATCGGCCTCGAATCGGGAAACGACGAGATCCTCAGGAAAGTTAAGAAAGGCGACACCACGGCCAACATGATCGATGCGGCTGCCCGAATCCACGCCGCGGGAATCACACTTTCCGTCACCGTCATCCTGGGTTTGGGCGGAAAAGAGATGTCACGGATTCACGCCATCGACACGGGAAAGGTCTTGAGTCAGATGGATCCGGAATTTGCCGCGGCCCTTTCGCTCATGCTAGTTCCTCCCGCACCGCTTTGCAAGGAGTATGAGGAGGGACGCTTTCATCTACCCGGTCCCTTCGAGATGCTCGAGGAGTTGGCCCTCATCATCGCGCACATGGACGTTACCCACTGCTTCTTCTCCTCCAACCATGCCTCTAACTACCTCCCCGTCCAGGTCTGGTTGCCGGAAGGAAAGGAAGAGATTCTCGCCCTCATCCGCGAGGTCATTCAGAGACACGATCGGAACATCCTCAGACCCGAGGCCTACAGGGGTTTGTAATGTCTGCCTCTCCTGTCACGCTACGAGTTCGGGTGAGATACGCAGAAACTGACCAGATGGGAGTCGTCTACTATGCCAACTACCTTATCTGGTTTGAAATGGGCCGGGCTGAATACTGCCGGCAGATGGGTTTTAGCTATGCCAACTTGGAATCAAACGGTTTTCGTCTCATGGTAGCCGACGCCCATTGTCGCTATAAGGCCCCCGCACGCTACGATGAAGTTGTTCGGATTGAAACATCCATCCAGGAACTGAAGAAAAAAACACTGGTTTTCGGATACAAAATCTTCAACGATACAACCAATCAACTCCTGGCTCAGGGCTATACAAAACACGTCTGCACGGACCTTCAGGGGAAACTCGTTCGCCTTCCCGAATCCTTTATGGCCTGCCTGCTTCCGTCCTCGCCGGGAGCCCACGCCTGAAAGGATCTCGAATGATTGACCTTGACAAGCCCTCTCGAGATGTGTACCCAATAGGCAAATTCCCGGTGGAGAACCTATGACGCCTGGCACAATAAAACGCTACGAAAAAATTATCTCTCAATTTTCCGGGGCCCA
>JAOZMY010000140.1 GCA_029934085.1 bacterium
CCCCACAGCGCCCCCGAGAGGATCAGTTTCAGAACCTGAACGCAACGAGTCTCTACTGCCCCAAGTGCAAGGCCGCCATGCCGGTTGTCGAACGTCTCCTACTGATCCTGCCCGACGGGGAACTCTACGAATACAAGTGCCGCCGCTGCGGCACCTCCCTTGGTGAGAGAAAAGTCACGAAGAAACCAGAACCCTTCCTTGTGAGGTAACATGGCCCATTTAACCCAAATCAAACAGTCCTTTCTCGATCTGATCGAAAGACTGGACAAAAACCCCATCGGCGCGCCCTTTGCAGATTCCCTGATAGAGATTCTTCAGATCCTCTACACCGAGGAAGAGGCAAAGATCGGTGCGAACTTCCCCCTTCACGCCACAACGACGGAGGACCTGGCAAAACGACTCGGCCTGGAAACGGAAAAGCTCGAGGCACTTCTCAACACAATGGCCAACAAGGGCCTCGTTGTGGACACGGTAAAAAATGGAAAAACCTACTGGCGGCTGACGCCCCTCATGATCGGCCTCTTCGAGTTTACATTCATGCGAACAGGCACGGGACTCCCCATGAAACGCCTGGCGGAGCTGATGCACCGTTACCGGATGGAGGACGGATTGGGCAAGGAATTTTTTGGTTCCGAAACCCAGATGTCCCGAACGCTCGTCTTTGAAGACCTCATCAAACCCATCAAAACCGAGGTACTCCCCTATGAGAAGGCCTCGGAGATCATCCGGCAATCCAAGATTGGCTCCCTTCAGATGTGTTACTGCCGACACGAGGCCCAGCACAGGGGAACGGTTTGCGATGCCCCCATCGAAGATGTCTGCACCGCCTTGGGACCGGCCGCCGACTACCTTATTCGGCGTGGATTCGCTCGGAAAGCCAGTGTGGATGAAATGCTGGAGGTGCTGGACCGGACGGAAAAACTGGGACTGGTTCACATCGCCGACAACGTGCAGGAAGGCGTGGCCTTCATCTGCCATTGCTGCTCCTGCTGTTGTGGATTGCTCGCTGGTATCAATAAGCTGGATATTCCTAACGCCGTGGCACCCTCCGGATTCCTCCCCAAGGTAGACATGGAGGTCTGCGTCGGGTGTGGTCTCTGCGCGGAGCGTTGCCCTGTCAACGCCATCGAGCTGGAAGATTTGGAAAACAAACCCATCATCAACGCCGACCGCTGCCTCGGATGCGGTGTCTGTGCCTCGGGGTGTCCCACGGAGGCCATAACAATGGTTCGTCGTGAAAACTGGACCCCACCCCCCCGGAATACCGCCGAAAAATTTCTACGGATCGCCAAAGAGAAAGGAAAGATCTGACATTGACAGAAGAGAAGAAAGGTTTTTTTAAACGTCTGCGTTCCGGGCTGTCACGGTCCCGGGAACAACTAAACGAAAAGCTGGAAACGGTTTTTATTGGCCGCAAAGAGATTGACGAAGAAACACTCGAGGAATTAGAAGAGGTACTCATTACCTCTGATATCGGCTTTGAAACCACCCAAACCTTGATCGATTCGGTTCGAAAGAGGGTCAAGCGAAAAGATATCGACAACATCGACCAGTTGAAGGCGGCCATCAAGGCGGAGATGAGAGACATTCTCAGGCATTGCGAGGGACGCCTTCCCTTCGACGATCTTCCCATCGCTCCCTACGTCATATTTTTTATCGGGGTCAACGGCGTGGGAAAAACCACGACCATTGGGAAGCTGGCTATGCGGCTCAAAAACGATGGGAGGAAAGTGGTCCTCGCAGCGGCCGACACCTTCCGAGCCGCCGCAACCCCCCAACTCGTCCTATGGGGAGAACGCGCGGGCGTCGAAGTCATCACCCATCAGGAGGGATCGGACCCTTCCGCTGTCGTTTACGACGCCATTCAGTCCGCGCAGCATCGGCTTGCGGAATTTGTCTTGGTGGATACAGCGGGACGGCTGCATACCAAGAAAAACCTCATGGAAGAACTTAAAAAGATGTGCCGAGTTGCGGACAAGGTTATGCCGGGGGCCCCGCATGAGAAGCTCCTGGTTTTGGACGCTACCAACGGCCAGAACGCCATCTCCCAAACGAAGATGTTTCACGAGGCCATCGGCCTAACGGGACTTGTCATGACGAAACTGGACAGCACAGCCAAAGGCGGCATCCTTCTTCAGATCGCGGATCAGTTCCATCTTCCCGTTTATTTGATCGGGGTGGGGGAAAAGCCGGAAGACCTCCAGGATTTCAGCGCGGAAGACTTCGCGGATGCCATGCTTTAGAGACAGGGTTTGTGATCAGGCTTGACATTTTGACTCCGCTGCGTCATATTTTTTAGTGGGAAGGGATGAAACGATGATTGAAAAGGTACTTGAAAAAATAGCGGATCAGATCCTCGCGTTAGACGAGGCGTCCCTATCCACGCTCAGGGCGAAATACCATACCCGCCTCCAGCACTTCGACGCCACGAAGGACTGGGAACGGGCCGTCATCATCTACTTCATCATCAATTCCGTTATCACAAAGAACAACATGTTCAACGATAATATCAAGCGCCTGGAAGAACAGCGGAAACAGGGAAATCCCAAAAAGACCCAGGCCCCGCGCGTGGGGAAACCACATCTCACACTAATCAAGAAATAAACTTCAAAGGCCAACCGACCAGGCGATCTGGAAGATTCAGTCATCTTCCTGCGAGATAGTATAATTCGATAGGAGGCCGCCCTCGATGGAACGTTACGAATACGAAATCACCCGCCATCCCCTGGAATCTTTCAAAGATCTCGTCTATTTCTGCTCAGAATCGGGAACATGCAGCGTGGAAACGGTTCGGGGAGACCAGGTAAAACACCTTGAGGCACTCCTGAATGAACGGGGGAACATGGGGTGGCAGTTAGTCAACCTGGCTTTCGGAAAGGATGGCTTTGTCGCCTTCTGGATGCGGAAGATCTCTTGACACGCTTTACCCCTCCTTCCTCTTCTTTACGAACCCACCCTTGTTCTTTATAGTACACCCATGATCAGGTTGTTGAAAAACCGGAATTTTATCTTCCTCCTGGCCATCGGGCTCGGGTTTTTCCTGGGTAAAGGGGCTGTATGGACGCGCCAGACCGTTTTGCCCGCGTTGGCTGTTATCATGACCGTTTCCACCCTGGGAATCCCCACCAGCCTGTTTAAGAATCCTCGCGTCATACTCCGCCCCATCACATGGGGAATCGTGATGAGCTTCATCGTCCAAGGAGGACTTCTCATAGGGTTCGGACGGTGGCTGGTCTCGGACCAGATGTTATGGACAGGCATTGTGCTCGTTGCCTCCGTACCGCCTGCCGTTGCCGTTATTCCATTCACGGGGCTCCTGGAAGGGGATACCAACTTCTCCCTCATCGCAACGGTTGGGGGATACCTCAGCGGCCTGGTCCTAACCCCATTGATCTGCCTCGCCATCCTGGGAGCCACACTCATTCATCCTACCAAAATCCTCCTCATCCTTACCGAATTGGTCATCGCTCCCATTGTCCTCTCCCGAATTCTCGCCTGGAAAGGAATTGATGCACGCATTCTCCCTTACAAGGGACTTATCACCAACTGGGGATTCTTCGTAGTTATCTACACCATTATCGGCCTCAACCGGAACGTCTTTTTCTCGGACCCCGCCTTTGTTCTGCCGGTCATCATCCTGTGCTTTGTCGGCACATTCGTGCTTGGGGCATTGATCGAGTTCCTCTGCCATTTCTTGAAGGTTGAAAAATCCTTACGCGTCAGCATCAACCTCTTAGGGACCCAGAAAAACGCGGGGACTGCCGCGGGAATCGGCCTTGTTCTCTTTGGAAAGACAGCCGCACTTCCCGCCGCCGTCTTCACCATCTTCATGATCTTCTATTTCATTTTCTTAGGGCTGCGCCAGCAATGGCAGAACAAAGCGTCGTAAGCTGATGGCTTCAATCCCGCCCGATGCCCTCCCCTGGCCTCCCCTCATTCGGGGCACGTTGATCCGGCGCTACAAACGTTTTCTCGTCGATGTAAGGCTTGAAGACAACGGACTCATCGTCGCCCACTGTCCCAATTCCGGGAGCATGAAGGGCCTGGTGGATAAAGGAAACCCCGTCTTCCTATCCCAGCCGAAGAAGCCGGGGCGAAAAA
>JAOZMY010000055.1 GCA_029934085.1 bacterium
TAGATCTGGCTCAATCGGGCACTGAGGTCCGAGGACATTCCCGGAATATACGGCAGCAAAAGAATGAGGATGACATCGATCTCTGAAGATTGGCTCAATACATTGACGACCTGAACGAAATCTTCATCTACCGCGCTACCCGTGAGATCCACGGGATTGCTAAAAGACGCGATCGCCTGAATACTTCGATTGACCTTTCCCCGGAGTTCATCTTGAAGGGTCTTCCCCAAAGAAGGCACCTCTAATCCCTGCGCGAGACAGGCGTCCACCGCCATGGCGCCGTGCCCTCCACTCCCTGTCACAATGCCCACCTTTCCCTTGATGCTTCTATTGTAACAACTCAAGGATTCACAAAAGGCGACAAACTCAAACTCATTTTTCGCCTCCACCACGCCAGCCTGTTCCAGGACCGATGAAAAGATACGATAATCTCCTGCTAGGGATGCGGTATGGCTCGAAACGGCCCGGCTTCCTTCGGCGCTCTTCCCCGCCTTCATAACAATCACGGGCTTGGGGCACGCCTTCGCGGCCTGGGCGAAATAACGCCCCTCGCCCGGACTGAACCCCTCGATGTAGAAGGCTATGACTTCCGTCTGCTCATGCCGAGCCAGGTAATCGAGCAGGTGAATCTCACGGATCAGCGCCTTGTTGCCAATACTCACACCCAAAGACAGCCCGATCCCCTCATCCTGGAATTTAATCAACTGATCCACCAAAATCCCGCCACTTTGGCTTACAACCGCCACACCCCCCGATTCAGGGCGCACCATTCGCTCCGGCGGCAAAAAGAAGGTATCCGCCTGAGAAGGGTTGTAAATACCCAGGCAATTTGGTCCCAGAAAGGGGAAATCCGCCTCCTTTGCGATCTTAACCATCTCTTCCTGAAGATCCGTCCTTCCCACCTCCGCGAATCCACCCGAAATCACTACAGCACTTTTAGTGCCCGCTTTGATGCAATCTAAAAGTGTTGCGGGAGTCTTATCCGCACGCACGGCCACGACGGCAAGATCCACTTCCTCCGGAATCTCCCTGATATTCTTATACACCTTCTCTCCCTGATAGATCCCACCCGAAGGGTTGACAGGGTAAACCTTGACGGGAAATCGAAGACGGTTCTTGTTCAAAATCACATTGGCAGGATGTTGGTCGTTGTGCATCGACATTCCAATGACTGCCATGGTTTTCGGATTGAACAGCGGTGAAAAATCCATAAATCTCCCTTCCTCAAAAAATCTCTCTATCCCTAACAATCCCGACGTTAGAAGTCAATCAGACTGCTGATGGTTGTTCTGGTTTGTTCCGTTGGTTCCGTTGGTCTGGTTGGTTCCGTTTATTCGGTTCTATTCAAGAGTTTAAAGATGATGGGTGATATGTCCGCGCGCTCCGCACGAAAATAATTTTCTGTTGCCCTTCGCCTATTTACCTTTCGCCACTTACCTTTTTGACCCTTGACCCTTTACCCTATCTACTATATTGACCTTCCATGACGTTTTAGGATAGTTTAAATTGCATGAATCATCAAAAATTTTCAGCGCCATACATCCAAAAAACGGCCCACATCTTTTCCGAGGCGGAGGAACTGACGGGGAACCATTTCAAGCTATCGACGACGGATTGGAAACGCTTCAAATACGACGTCAAAACCCTGAAGGACCTGGATGCCAACGAGATCTCCAACGAGGCCTTCGCCACGTTGAGTAAATACACTTGCCAGAACGAGAGTTTCGATTTCGGCCAACGCACCTTCTCCTTTTATAAGATCTGCCTTCAGGATCACAACATCCTTCGGGCCTTGAGGCGCGATCCCGACATCTCTTTCGAAGGCCTCCTGCTCTACATTGCCGTGCACGAACTGATTCATATCATCCGCTTCAATAAGTTCGTTACCCTCTTCGAGTCGGATGAAACGACCAAAAAGGAGGAGGAACGAATCGTTCACGCCACAACATCGGAAATCCTGCGGGCCTCTCCGCTTTTCAAAGACACCCAGGTCCTCGCCCGCTACGAGAAATATACGAACAAAATGTGAGGCTTCTCAAAGGAATCTTTTCATGCTTACCCTTACTTCCAATAACCCTGAAGAAACCAAGACCATCGGCAAGGCCCTGGCCAAATCCGTTCGGACGGGAAGCAGCATCGGGCTGACCGGCGAGCTGGGGGCCGGAAAGACCCAATTTGTCAAAGGGCTGGCTCGGGGGCTGGGTATCGGCGAAGACGAAGTGGTAAGCCCCAGTTTTGGATTGATAAATGAATATGAGGGTGATAAAAAACTCTATCATGTGGACCTTTACAGGCTGGAATCCAATGAGGAAATTGAAACCCTCGGGCTTGCGGATTACATCTGGGGGGACGGAATCTGCGTTATCGAATGGGCAGACCGATTGGGGAAGGATCTTTCTTTGCTCGATTTACACATCCACATCGAGATACTCCCGGATAACCGCAGGCGTTTCATATTTTCCGGAATTGACGTAAAATTCTTGGAAAAGGAGGTCAAAACCCTTTTGAAGGAGCGTTTATGGCACTGATCGTTCAAAAATACGGCGGCACCTCCGTCGGAACCATCGAGAGAATCAGAAACGTTGCGGACCGGGTCATTCGCACCAAGAAAAATAACAACCAGGTGGTCGTTGTCGTTTCCGCCATGGCGGGAAAAACGGATGAGCTAATCAAACTCGCCCATGAAATCACTTCAACCCCAGACCCCCGGGAGATGGACGTTCTCCTCGCCACAGGGGAGCAAGTTTCCATCGCCCTGCTTTCCATGGCCTTAAAAGAAATGGGTGTCGGGGCGAAATCCTACCTGGGCGGGCAGGCGGGGATCATCACGGACGATGCCTTTGGAAAGGCCCGAATTCAAACCATTGCCTCAGAGGCCATCAAGAAAGACCTTGATGACGGAAAGGTCGTGGTGGTCGCGGGATTCCAGGGAATCGATGAAAAAAACAACATCACGACCCTGGGCCGCGGCGGGTCCGATACCACGGCCGTCGCCCTCGCCGCAGCCCTCAGCGCGGATCTATGTGAGATCTATACAGACGTGGAAGGGGTCTTCACCACGGATCCCAACGTCTATCGAAAGGCCCGCAAGATCAAGAAAATCTCGTACGAAGAGATGCTGGAGATGTCGAGCATGGGGGCGAAAGTCCTTCAGATCCGCTCCGTGGAATTCGCCAAGAAATACAACGTCGTGCTTCATGTCCGTTCGTCATTCACGGATGAACCCGGAACCATTGTTTGCCAGGAGGATGAAGAAATGGAAGATGTCCTTGTTTCAGGGGTGACCTATAATAAAAACGAAGCCAAAATCACCATCAAAAACCTTCCCGACCGCCCGGGTATTGCCTCCACGATTTTCTCGGAAATCGGCAAGGCCAACATCGTGGTGGACATGATCATTCAGACCCCCAGCACACAGGGAGGGCACGCCAACCTGACCTTCACCGTCCCCATCGCGGACTATGAACAGACACTCAAGATCAGCCAGAAACTCGCAAAAGACCTGGAGGCGGGGGACGTCGTCGGATTCGAGGATATCGCGAAGATTTCCATCATTGGTGTGGGTATGCGCTCCCATACCAATATCGCCTCGAAGATGTTCGAGGCCCTTGCCAAGGAAGGCATCAACATCATGATGATCAGCACCTCCGAGATTAAGATCTCGTGTCTCATCGAGCAGAAATACACCGAACTGGCCGTTCGGGCCCTGCACGACGCCTTCGAATTAGACAAACCCCCGGCGGAGGATAACAAGTGACACAGAAAGTCGAACTCTATGATACAACTCTAAGGGATGGAACCCAGTCCGAAGATATCAGCCTAACCACGGACGACAAGGTCAAGATCGCCCACAAACTGGATGAACTGGGAATCCACTACATCGAGGGCGGCTGGCCGGGTTCCAACCCGAAGGACGCAGACTTCTTTGAAAAAATCAAAAAGCACTCGTTCGAAACCGCCAGGATCACGGCTTTTGGGAGCACCTGCCGGGCGGAGGTTCCACCAGAGCGTGATGAGAACGTCCGAGCCCTCCTGGCGGCAGAGACCCCGGTCATCACCATCTTCGGCAAATCGTGGGATATACATCCCATCAATGCCATGAACATCACGCTTGAACAGAACCTTGACATCATCTACGAATCACTGAAGTATTTGAAACCAAAGGTCGATACGCTCATCTACGACGCGGAACACTTCTTCGACGGCTACAAGAATAACCGGGAATACGCCATGAAGACACTGGCTGCCGCCGCGGCAGCCCAGCCTGACTGCATCGTTCTCTGCGACACCAACGGGGGGTGTCTCCCCCACGAGATAGAGGAAATCGTCCAAGAGGTCAAATCAGAGGTGGAGATCCCCCTCGGAATCCATTGCCACAACGACTCGGACACGGCGGTGGCCAATACCCTTGCCGCCATCCGAGCGGGAGTCATCCACGTCCAAGGCACCATCAATGGATTTGGAGAACGGTGCGGCAACGCAAATCTTTGTTCCATTATCCCGAATCTCGTTCTCAAGCTGGGCATTCCCTGTATCGACGAGGAACGCCTGAAGAACCTTGTCCGGGTTTCCCGCTACGTGAATGAACTGGCCAACATCGTTCACGACAAGCATCAACCCTACGTGGGCGCCAGCGCATTCGCCCACAAGGGCGGGGTTCATGTCGCCGCCATCCGAAAGGACCCAACCACTTACGAACATATTCCCCCGGAAAAGGTGGGAAATCGCCAACGTGTCCTGGTCTCCGATCTCTCCGGCGCCAGCAACGTCCTCTACAAGGCGAAGGAATTCGGCATCGACCTCAGCAGTAAAGACGCCAAGGTGCGCGACATCGTCAACAAGCTCAAGGAACTGGAAAATCGCGGCTATCAGTTCGAAGGGGCCGAGGCCTCTTTCGAGTTGCTCATGAAAGAGGCCCTGGGGAACCGGGAAAAGTTCTTCGAGCTTATGGGCTACCGGGTCATCGACGAGCGGAAAAGTTCGAAAAATCCTCCGTTTTCCGAGGCAACCATCATGATCCGGGTTAAAGACAGCATCGAGCACACGGCCGCCATCGGAAACGGCCCCGTCAACGCCCTGGACAACGCCCTTCGTAAAGCCCTGGAACGTTTCTACCCCGAGTTGAAGGAGCTAAAACTCAAGGACTACAAGGTGCGGGTCCTCGCCGGGGAGGCGGGCACCGCGGCCGTCACTCGCGTCCTGATCGAATCGGGAGACAAGGATAGTCGATGGGGAACCGTCGGGGTCTCTGAAAACATCATCCAGGCAAGTTGGGACGCTCTTATCGACAGCATTGAATACAAGCTCCAGAAGGAAAAGGAAAGGCAGACTTCTTGAGTCCACTAAAGATTTCCGTCACCATTTTTCTCGTGTTTCTCATCGTTCAGACCGGCAAATTCACTACAGGTATGTGCCATGTCCCAAAAAATTCTTTGACAGCCTCCTACTTCCATCCCACAAAGATTGTTCAAAATCCTTCTATCACTCCTCCCAGGCAGGTAACGATATGTAAAAGCTCATCACTTACAAAGGTTCGGCCGGGCGGAAGGGGAATGTCCCTCACGCCTGTGGAGGCCTGGGTTTTCGGTCTCAAAATGAACTGGTCGGAGGTTACGAGTGAAAACCTCCGATGGATCCCGGGGATGCGTCGGGGGACGGCGGAACGACTCATCCGTATCCGTGACCTCTACGAAATTCATACCTTCACCCGGCTCTCGGATTTTCCCAAAATCGACAGGAAAACCATCCAACGTCTGAAAAAATACTGCTATATCCCCCATGCAAACTGAATTCCCCTTCCTCACCACGCGAAAAATATTCTCCGTTTCCGAACTGGTCGCCTCTGTCTCTGAACTCCTCGACGCCCATTTTGGATCCATCTTCCTGGAAGGAGAAATCACCAACTTGAGGCAACCCTCCTCCGGGCACCTCTATCTGACCCTCAAGGATGCCGGAGCCCAGATCAAGGGTGTGGTTTTTCGCCGACAACTCCGGCTTTTCGACTTTACGCCAGAAGATGGAATGCAGGTCGTCTGTCGGGGGCGTATCGCCATCTACGAGGCCCGGGGAGACCTACAGGTCATCATCGACTGGATGGAACCCTCCGGACGCGGCGCGTACCGTGTCGCTCTGGAAAAACTCAAGAAGAAACTGGCCGCCGAAGGGCTCTTCGACGAGGCCCGCAAGAAACCTCTTCCCGTCCTTCCTCGGGTCATTGGGGTTGTGACCTCCCCCACGGGTGCGGCGATACGAGACATCCTGAAAGTCATTCGAAAACGGAACGAAAAGGTTACGGTCCTCATCTACCCTGCCCGCGTTCAGGGGGACCAGGCCCCGGATGAGATTGCCGAAGGCATCGCCTATTTCAATCGCCATAAGCTCGCCGATGTCCTCATCGTGGGACGGGGCGGAGGGTCCGCGGAAGACCTGGATGCCTTCAACACGGAAAAGGTCGTTCGTGCCATCGCCGCTTCGGAAATCCCTATCATCTCCGCGGTGGGACACGAGATCGATATCACCCTCTCGGACCTGGCGGCGGATCGTCGCGCTCCAACGCCCACCGCTGCCGCCGAGATCGTCATCCTTGAAAGCGCTCAGTGGAGCCAGCGGCTCTCGGAACTGGAAAAACGGCTTCGAAACAACTTCCGACTCATTCTCCAACGGAAACGAATTGCCTTGCGAGAACTGGAATCAGGACTCACCGATCCCCGCCATCGCCTCTCCCTGATTCGGCTCCGGCTGGATGACGTCTCCACGCGCCTCACTACTGTGATGTCTCAAACTATTCAGTCCCAGAGATACCGGCTTGGGGAAATCAATCATCGACTTCAGGCTCTAAATCCCGTCAAAACCATATCCCTGATCAAAACTACTCTTACCGCTTCACGGAACCGGTTAAACAAGGGAATCCGCCAGGTCTTTCTCATGCACAGAACCCGGCTTGATAACTACTCTTCTCTCCTCGAGTCGTATAACCCCAGACAGGTCCTTCAGCGGGGGTACAGTATTACCCTGAAGGTCCCCGAGCAGGTGGTTGTCAAGGACGCTTCAACCGTATCCAAAGGAGACAACCTCAAGGTTCTCTTATCAAAGGGAGCCCTTGCCTGCGAGGTCAAAAACCGTGATGTTTAGTGTCTTAAAGTCTCGGGAGAAGAGAGTCCTCTTTCTTGTATTCCTCTTAATGATTCTTGCCTCTTCCCCACCTTCCCTCGATGCCGGCACGCCAGCCCGTTGGCTAAAGGTAACGCCTACCCATGTCCCACGTGGCGCCGTGGCCCTCATGACCTACATCGGTCCCAAGGATGTGAAACCGATTAAAATCGCCCGGAGCGACACCACATTCCCCTTCTTTCTAAACGATAAAGGGATCTACCAGGCCCTTGTCGGTCTTCCCCTTTCCGTCCATGGACAGCGCATTCCGCTTTTTGTCTATGTCTCCAAAGCCAACAACACGGAAAAAATAGCCTTCAACCTCTCGACCAAGAACAAGAAATTTCCCGTCAGGACCCTCTACCTGAAAAAGCGCTCGAAATTGGATGCTAAAACCCTCAAGAGGATAAAACTGGAACGCAGCAAGCTTTTAAATACCTTGAAAAAGCTGACGCCCAAAAGGTTCTGGCATGGAAAGTTTATCAAGCCGGTCCCCGGAGGCGTCACGTCCGGATTTGGGGTGCGCCGTAAAATAAACGGAACCTATATGAGTGTGCATCATGGCGTCGATTTCAGGGCCCCGTTGAATACACCTGTCCACGCCATAAACGCTGGGACGATCGTCTTTATGAAAAAGATGGTTTTGAGCGGGCTTACCATCGTCATTGACCACGGGATGGGCCTGTATAGTCTTTATGGCCATCTCTCTAAGGCTCGAGTCAAACTGAAGGTCCGGGTTGAAAAGGGCCAGGTCATCGGCCTCTCGGGAAATACCGGCCGTTCGACGGGTCCGCACCTTCACCTGGGGGTCACCTTATGCGGGATCTCGGTCGATCCCTTGGCCCTCATCCACTTACCCTTATGAGGAAAATATTATGAAAATGAAGAGCTTCGAAGATTCTATCAAGGCCCTCGAGAAGATAATCGAGGAACTGGAGCAGGGGGACCTTCCCCTCGACGTGGCCCTGAAAAAGTTCGAAGAAGGCGTCAAACTCATCAAGGCCTGCAACCAAAAATTAGACGAGGCGGAGCAGAAGATCGAGCTTATCCTGAAAGACGAGGAAGGTGTCAAAACCGTCCCTTTCGAGGAAAAGGAATAGCCCTGAAATTCAACGGGGATTCTCCGTTATAACCACAAAAAGCACTATTCCATTGGAGTTGGAACAAGATGTCAAATATCAGAAATCTGTTTGAGACATCGGTTCATAGACAACCGGATAAGGTCTTTTTCATCTTCAAAGACCAGGAGAAAACATATCGGGAGTTCCTCGATACGGTGAATCGTATCGCGAACGGTTTTCTTTCGCTGGGGATCCGAAAGGGAGACAAGGTAGCAATCCTACTCCAGAATGGTTTCGAGTTTCCTTACACGTGGCTCGCGGCGAACATGATCGGCGCCGTGATGGTACCGGTCAATACCCGTTTCATCGGGCCGGAGATCGCATACATCCTGAATCATTCCGAGGCACGCATACTTGTTACCTCCGGGCAGTACCTGAAAACCATCACATCCATCCGAAAAACCATCCCCCATGTTGAGATAATCATCAACACCGACGATCATGACACAAACCACGCTCTTCCCTATTCCCTTCTTCTCGATAACCCGACAAGTTTAAAAGGCGTGGACTTGGATAAAAATGACCTTGCCGTTATCCTCTATACCTCCGGAACGACAGGAAACCCAAAAGGTTGTATGGCATCCCACGACTATTTCGTTAACCTCGCGGCTGTCCAGGCTAACCTGTTTCAACTAACGGAAGAGGATCGGGTTCTGACAGCTCAGCCCTTCTACTACATGGATCCCCAATGGAATACCCTCATGGTCATGACACGAAACGCGACCCTGGTGCTTTCCGAAAAATTCAGTACGAGCACGTTTTGGGATGATATTCGACGCTACAACATCACGTGCTTTTACTGCATTGGATCCATGACGTCCTTTCTCTTCAACATGCCTCCCTCCGAGATGGACGGGAAACACAACCTGAGGATGGTACAGACCTCCGGAATCTCTCCCCACATTCACGCGGCATGGGAAAAAAGATTCAACGTCCCCGTCTATGAAATCTATGCCTCCACGGAAACAACCGCGGATATCGCCGTTCAACCGGGCACGGAACGCAAGGTGGGCACGAAATGCATCGGTAAACCCCTCCAGTACAGAGAGATAAAAATCGTGGACGACAACGACCAGGAAGTTAAAGATGGCGAAGTGGGCGAGATTATCATAAAACGGGGCAGAGGGATGATGCTGGGATATTACAAGGACCCAGAAGCGACAAAACACGCGTTTCGGGGAGGCTGGTTCCATACCGGCGATCTCGCCTATAAGGATGCGGATGGCGACTATCACTTTGTGGGGAGAAAAAAGGATATCATCCGCCGGGGAGGTGAAAATGTCTCCGCTGCTGCTGTCGAACAGGTCATCATCAACCATCCAAAGGTTATGGATGCCGCCGTTATCCCCGTGCCTGATAAAATTAGGGGGGAGGAAATCAAGGCGTACGTGGTGCTCAAAGATGGGGAAACGGCGACTTTTGAAGAAATAGCCGCATACTGCGAGGAAAACCTCGGAAAATTCAAGGTCCCTCGCTACTATGAGTTCAGGAAAAGTCTGCCCAAAACCCCTTCCGAAAGGGTTCAAAAGAGAAAACTTATCGAGGAAAAGGAAGATTTAACGGAAGGGTGTTATGACCGTTTAGCACATTCGTAACCTCGCCTCTTTGCGACACGAGACCAACCCTGGAAAGGAATACAGTAAATGAAGATTATCGATTTTCGCATCATCGGCACGGGAAAAGACTTCTTCCCGGGGGGATATGATGCCATGCCGGCATTTATGGATCGTTATAAACAGCTTTACGATTTCAAACGCCTTTGCGACCTTCCGATGGAAGATTTTATCACTCAAATGAGGCAAAGCGGCGTCACCAAGGCTGTGCTTCAGGCGGAATACAGCTACGGGGACTTAAACCTTTTAAACCAACATGTTGGTGAAACGGTGAAGCGGCATCCCGACATGCTCATCGGTTTTGCAGGAATCGATCCGCTGGCGACGAACGATCCAGTGGCGGACCTTGAACGATTTATCAATATGTGGGGAATGAAGGGATTGAACCTCCAACCCTGGGTTCAGGGAATCTACAGCAACGACAAAAGACTTTATCCCCTCTATGACTACTGCCAGGGGAAAGAAATCCCCGTAACAATTCATGCCTCCATCAATTTTTCCATCACCCATAAGATCGATTACAGCCATCCCCTCTATCTGGAAGAGGTCGCCTGTGACTTCCCAAAACTGACAATCGTCGCAAATCACGCCGGATGGCCCTGGGTCAACGACATGGTCGCGGTTGCTTGGAAGCACCCCAATGTCTATCTCGAAATCGGCGGTGTTTCCCCCAGATACATGATCAAGCCCGGAACCGGCTGGGAAACGTTTCTAACCTATGGCAATTCCGTTCTGAAAGACCAGATACTTTTCGCTACGGACTCCATCATGCCCCACGAGCGGGTTATCGAGGAAATCGATCTACTGCCTTTCAAGGATTCAGTAAAGGAAAACTTGATGTATAAAAATGCCTCGAGGATCCTGAAGCTTTCAGACACCTGAAGAAAGGATTATCAAGAAAAATGACAAATCGACGACCCTCGTGACTGGCGTAAAAAACACGTCAAAAAAAGGGATCCGGAATCGTTCCATCGGATCCCGAATCCCCAACATTTTAATGAAATAATCAAATTTCAAAATCGATAGGTTGCCCCAATCGATATGACTGGGTAGAACTTGAAGTTGTTTAGATCGTCTTCCAGCTTCTCCTCTTCTTTTGCCAGGTCCCTCCGAAAAAGGGGATTCCCGGACAAGGGCCCATCTGCGGTAAGGTCGACATCAGGAGATCCTTGAAAGAGAATCCCCAGCTCAAGCATAAGCCCGAAACTCTTGTTTTTTCCGAAAGTGGTATCGACACCTATACCACAATAGGGAGCAAAATCGTTGAAATCGATGTTGCCATCGAGATTTCCTACCAGAGCGGCAGGATAATTGTGATCCCCGATCTTGAACTTCCCGAATGAGGATTTGCCCGAGGCATCCAAGTTGTTGCCATTGTAGAAGATGCCTCCACTGATCCTGAAGGCATTCTTGAAGGGATGAAAGTCCAGGATCCCCGAAACGCTCTGCAAATTCAGGTCAAAATCGTACTCAACGTCCCCCTTTTCTCCACTAAAACTAAAGGGGAGGTAATTGAATCCGACCCTTGCGCCCAGGTATTTCGAGAAAGTAAACCCGATTTCAGGACCTATGCCCAGGGTCCCGGCTTTGACACCAACGGAAATCCCTTCGGCGTGTCCCATGGTTGCCAGTATCGCCAAAAAACATACCAAAACCAAGATTCTTACCCACTTCCTCATCCGCATCTCCTTTCATTTTTTAGCCGTTTATACAACTTCCATACAAATTACAATACGTTCCGGCTTTTTTTTAACATAACACTTAAGAACATGTCTTGCAACCCCTGTTATCTTTAAACATTTTCATTTTTAAAATATCGGTACGTTTGCTTCCCATCACTCCCACCAGAACTCACCGGAAGAAAACCGCGCATAAACTTGCTCAATTCCCTTGGTTGAACTTCAAGTCCGTTGGTGTTATAAAAATAAGTTAATGAATTTTGACATTAAAGCCTATTTAAAGCTCAGGAAAGCTTGGGTTGACAAGGCGTTGGAAGGCATTTTCAGCCCCGCCTCGGATCCCAAACCACTTTTCGATGCCATGAGATACAGTCTCGAGGCGGGAGGGAAGCGCATCCGCCCCATTCTGATGATGGCGGCATACGAAACCTTTCAGGAAGATGGCCGCGACATCCTCACGTTCGCCTGCGCCATGGAGATGATTCATACCTATTCCCTGATTCACGATGACCTGCCCGCCATGGACAACGACGACCTCCGCCGGGGCAAACCCACGTGCCACAAGGTCTTTGGGGACGCCATGGCCATCCTCGCGGGTGACGGACTGCTCACCGAGGCCTTTAATATCATTTCCGACGACACTCGTACGGGGAAATGGCCTCCAGACATTCGACTTTCCGTGGTTCATGAACTCGCCTCGGGTGCCGGTGTGGGAGGCATGGTGGGTGGTCAAGCCATGGATATCTTGTCTGAGCACAAAGAGGTTGGTATCGATACCGTTAAATTCATACACACACACAAAACCGGCGCCCTCATCCGGGCCGCCGTGAGAATAGGAGCCATCCTGGCAGCAGCCACCGATGTTGATCTCGGAACCCTGACACGTTACGGTGAATCTATCGGAACCGCCTTTCAGATCGTCGATGACATCCTGGATATCGAGGGCGACACGGAAACACTCGGAAAGGCAGCCGGGGCGGATGACAAACTGGAAAAAGCAACCTACCCCCACGTTGTCGGGCTGAAAGCCTCCAAAAACGAGGCGAAAAGCCTCATACAAACTGCAAAAACGGCCCTCGAACCATTCGGTGAAAGGGCCATTCCCTTAAAAGGAATCGCAGATCTCATTCTTGAGAGGAACACCTAATGGAGTTATTAGATAAAATCAACGATCCCAAGGACTTGAAGGATTTATCCCTCGAAGAGCTGGAAAAACTCGCCGAGGAAATCCGCCAGTTCATCATCGAAACAGTCTCAAAAACCGGAGGACATATCGCCCCCAGCCTGGGAGTGGTAGAACTGACGCTCGCCGTCCACAAGGTTTTCGATTCCCCGAAAGACAAGATTGTCTGGGACGTGGGACACCAGAGCTACGCGCACAAACTCATTACGGGAAGACGGGAACAGTTCCACACTCTACGTCAATACGGGGGAATCAGCGGGTTTCCCAAGCGCTCCGAGAGTATTCACGACACCTTCGATGTGGGGCATAGCAGCAACTCTATCTCCGCAGGCCTGGGAATGGCGGAGGCCATCGGACAGGCGGGAGAAGAACGAAAGGTAGTGGCCATCATCGGGGACGGCTCCATGACGGCGGGGATTGCCTTCGAGGGACTCAACCAGGCGGGAACCCTCAACCGGGACCTCATCGTTATCTTGAACGACAACGAGATGTCCATTTCCCCCAACGTGGGCGCCCTCTCCGCCTATCTCAACCGCATCATGACGGGGCAATGGATCAACCGGGCTCGAGACGAAATCAAGGCTATCCTCTCCGATATCCCGGGCATCGGAAAATCGATGTACAAGTTTATGCGCCAGGCAGAGGAATCCTTAAAAGGAATGATGGTTCCCGGTATCCTGTTTGAGGAGCTCGGCCTCAAATATTTCGGTCCCATCGACGGACACAGGCTGGAACACCTCATCAAGACCTTGGAGAACGTCAAAAAACTCAACGGCCCCATCCTGGTTCACGTGGTCACCCAGAAAGGCAGGGGGTATCCCCCCGCCGAAAACCTTCCCTCCAAATTCCACGGGATCGGGAAGTTCGATATTGAAACGGGTAAGACCACGCCGAAAAAGGTCCCTACCTATACGGAGATCTTCAGTAAGACCCTCGTACACCTGGCAGAAAAAGACCCTGACATTGTGGCGATCACCGCCGCCATGCCCAGCGGAACCGGCCTGGACCGTTTCCAAGAGACCTTTCCCGAACGATTCTACGACGTGGGTATCGCGGAGCAGCACGCCGTGACCTTCGCCGCTGGGATGGCTCTCGAGGGGCTTAAACCCGTCGTGGCCATCTATTCCACCTTTCTCCAGAGGGCCTTCGACCAGGTTATCATTGATGTCTGCATGCAGGACATCCCCCTGAACTTTGCCCTTGATCGGGGTGGCATCGTGGGAGAAGATGGAGAAACCCACCAGGGGGTCTTCGACCTCGGGTATCTTCGCATGGTTCCCAACATGGTCCTGATGGTTCCCAAAGACGGAAAGGAGTTAAAGAACGTTATAACGACGGCCTTCGAGATTCCCCATCCCACCGCCTATCGATATCCGCGGGGAATTATCCCCGACGAGGTGACCGATTTTAACGGCGAGATCCTCCCCTTCGGGAAGTGGGAAATCCTCCACCAGACGGGAAACGACTGCCTCATCCTCGCCGTCGGCGCCTCCGTCTATCCCTCCCTGGAAGCGGCGCTGGAAGCGGAGACCCTTTACGGTATCCAGACTACGGTGGTCAACGCCCGTTTTATCAAACCTATGGACGCGGAGCTTCTCCAGGCTCTCGTTCCAAAAGCAGGGTTCCTTATGACGGTAGAGGAAAACGTGGTCATGGGGGGATTCGGGAGCGCCGTTCTGGAACAGATTTCCTCCCTCGGAATCCCCACCCCAATGGCTTTTCTGCATGGCCTTCCGGACGTCTTTATCCCGCACGGCGCCCCGGCCATCCTGCGGAAGAACTATAAACTCGACAAGGAAGGGATCCTGGAGGTTCTCGCGGAAAGGATGCGACTGAAAAAGAAAGCGGCGCCACATCTCCGCTCCGCCACGGGGCACGAGACGTCCCACATGAGAAGAACATCCGTGAAGCAGGGAAAAGCTTCCTGATCCCATCTGAGAATGGGCCATGCAAAACAATTTCGTTATCACCTTCGATTTCCATGAAAAAGGTTCGCGCGGATAAACGGCTTGTGGATAGCGGCCTCGTGAAGACTCGGCAAGAGGCCCAGCGTAGGATCATGAAGGGCGATGTCTGGCTGGGAACCCAACGTATCACCAAATCCGGCACGTTTGTCTCTGAAACGGCGGAACTCAGGCTCACGGGAGAAGCCCTCCCTTACGTGAGCCGCGGCGGCCTGAAATTGGAGGCGGCCTTAAAGGCCTTTCACATTGATGTTCGTGACCGTGTGGCCCTCGACATCGGGGCCTCCACGGGCGGGTTCACCGACTGCCTGTTGCAGCGTGGGGCCAGCCGCGTCTACGCCGTGGATGTGGGTTACGGCCAGTTGGATTGGAAGCTGAGAAACGA
>JAOZMY010000056.1:0-2819 GCA_029934085.1 bacterium
GTGGGGAGAAAGACACGCTGAAACGGATGAACCGTCCCTACACGCCGGAATCGTTCAGATCCTTCGTTCTGAACATCAAATCAACCCTCCCCGATTGCACCATCGGTAGTGATGTGATGGTAGGATTTCCCGGTGAGACCGAAAAGGCCTTCGAGCAGACGTATCGCTTCATTTCCGAGCTTCCCCTCTCCTACCTCCACGTCTTTCCCTACTCGGAGAGACCCGGAACCCTTTCGGCATCCTTCCCGGACAAAATCCCCGAATCTGTCAAAAAAGCCAGAGCCTCCCAACTTCTGGAACTGGCAAGACAGAAACGTGGGGTATTTTTCTCCTCATGGGTAGGTAAAACAGACACGGTCGTCTTCGAGCAGAGGAAGGGGGATTTTTGGCATGGGAAGAGTGCCCACTACCTGCCAGTGCGCGTGAAATCGAGCGAAAATCTCCTGGGACAGGTTTTCCCCGTTCACATCGCCTCCACCGAGGAACGCTTCGTGGTAGGGGAACTTTAACCCTTGAAACAGATGGAAACATCTTCTTTTTTCTCGCCATCTCTGTTAGGATATTTGTCACCTTCGATAATCACCTCAGGAGGGAAAAGATGAAAGTCGCCATTCTTGTGCCAAGGGAGACGTATCAGTCGGAAACCGATGATCCCCGTCCCCTCTTCCTCTCCAATCTCCCGGGCGCGCTGAGTGATGCCGGGATTGATTCCTCTCTTATCCCCATCTCGGAGGATGAAAGTCCTTCCCCTTCTTCCGTCTCTACGGATACCCTTCACGACCTCTACACCTTTTTCTCAAAGGCCGAGGGGTTTGATCTCATCCACAATCTCGTCGGGCTTTCTCCACTCTACCTCAACCCAAGGCCTGTGGCTCCTATCCTCACCACCCTGCTGGTGCCCCCCGACGAGGCGATGAAGGCTTTTGTCCACGCGTCTCCACCTCTGTTTTATTTCTGCGCCGTTGAATCGATCGGGGAGCTCGAGGGAGCCAATTTCCTGGGGACATTCAAAATCTCTGAGATGGCTAAACAAATCCCAGACTTTTACGAAAAAATCCATGCCCTAACGAGGAGGGAGGATCATCGACCATGGGGATACTATGTAGTCCTGGCCGACGAAACGGACCACAAGGTCAAACGCATCGTCGTCTGGCCTGGAAAGCGACTGAGCCTTCAGCGCCACCAAAGACGCTCAGAACACTGGCACGTAGTTCAAGGAAAGGCCGTTGTTACCCTGGACGACAAACAGATTCCCCTCGAGGCCGGTGAGTCGGTGGATATCCCCAAGGGCGCGGCCCACCGAATCCAGAATCCGGACACCCAGGACAACCTTGTTTTTATCGAAGTTCAAAGGGGCGATTACTTCGGAGAAGACGACATTGAACGCCTGGAAGACGACTATGGAAGAGTATAAATGGGGGCGAAATTCTTGACAATCCATAGGGTGTCTGTTAAACAAATGTTCAGTCAGGGGGCGGAGGTTTGAATTTTGCAAGAAAACGCAATCAAATGGTCAAAGACCAAATCGAGGCACGAGGTATTCACGATCCCCGGCTCCTCGAAGCGTTCCGAAAAGTCCCCCGGCATCTCTTTGTAGAGGAAGCCCTTCAAAACCAGGCTTACGAAGATTATCCCCTGCCCATTGGGGACGGGCAGACTATTTCCCAACCCTACATGGTCGCCCTCATGATCGACGCCCTCCGGCTCACGGGGAAGGAGAAAATCCTGGAAGTCGGCACCGGTTCAGGCTACCAGACCGCTCTGCTGGCAGAGCTTGGTGAAGAGGTCTATTCCATCGAGCGTATCCCCTCCCTAGCCCATCGGGCCATTACCACACTCAACAAAATGGGATACTTTAACGTCACGATCAAGATTGGTGACGGGACCTTTGGATGGCCGGAAAAGGCCCCGTTCGACGCCATCATCGTCAGCGCCGGGGCTCCAGAAATCCCTGAAATCCTGAAAGGACAACTCGGTGTCGGTGGACGTCTGGTCATCCCTGTGGGGAGCCAATCCGTGCAGAACCTCTTTCGAGTCACGCACACACCAGAGGGTTTCAAGACAGAGAACCTCGGAGGATGCACCTTCGTGAAGCTTATCGGTCGATATGGATGGCGTAATGGTGGGTGACGTTCAACAACATCCTCCACGTATCGGCGTCGTCGGCGCTGCTGTGTGCCCATCGGAAACCTATCAAATTGCCTACGAAGCCGGGTGTCTTATCGCGGAACGAGGGGCTGTCCTCGTTTGCGGGGGATTGAGCGGCGTTATGGAAGGGGCCTCGAAGGGGGCATTTGAAAGGGGCGGCCTTACCGTCGGCATACTTCCCGGCAGTGATCCCTCTTCAGCGAATCCCTACATAAGGGTTCCCATCCCCACTGGTCTCGGACACGCGAGGAACATCCTGGTGGTGCAATCCTCCCAGCTCGTCATCGCCATCGATGGGAAGATGGGAACCCTATCGGAAATCGCCATCGCCCTAAAGCTCGGCATCCCCGTCATCGGCTACAATACGTGGGACATCGACCCAAAGATTCGCCAAGCCCAAACCGTTGATGACATCTCGAAACTGATGGACGAGGAGCTGAAAAACTCATGAAAACCACCCTCGTACCTGTTCTGATGCTGCTCGCCGTCCTCTATATAGCCGGATGTACGTGCACCAGTTGTACTCTCCCCACCACGTCGATAGAGCCAACGCCCACCGTCACAAAACCGTCCGGTTCGCCCTACAAAATCCATATCGTCAAACGGGGGGAGACCCTGTGGCGCATCTCGAAGAAATATGGCGTCAGTCTCCATGACCTCATGGCTGTAAA
>JAOZMY010000056.1:2919-8911 GCA_029934085.1 bacterium
TGTGGCGCATCTCGAAGAAATATGGCGTCAGTCTCCATGACCTCATGGCTGTAAACCACATCGAAGACCCCTCGCATCTCATCGCGGGAACACGATTGATCGTTCCTTCGACCAATTACAGAAAGGCAGAAAACACAACCAAAGTCTCCACCAGGCGGCCACCTACCACCGCAAGGGAGGGATTCATCTGGCCCGTCCGCGGGAAGGTGACAAACTTCTTCGGGAGGACGAAAAGCAAGGTCAGCAAAGGAATCGACATTCAAGCCCCCCTTGGGGCAAACGTGAAAGCCACCCAATCGGGAAAGGTCATCTTCAGCGGAGAATACGGCCCCTTTGGGAAAACTGTCATCCTCCAGCACTCCCATGGATTCTCCTCCGTGTATGCCCACAACAGGGAAAACCTCGTGAAGGTCGGTCAATGGGTTCGTCAAGGGCAAACCGTCGCCACGGTGGGAATGTCGGGACATGCCTCCCATCCCATACTGCATTTTGAAATTCGGAAAAAGAGTAAAGCGGTCGATCCTCTCATCTATCTGAGGTCCCCATGAGTAAAAACACGAAAACCACAAAAAAAACAGACTTGAAGACCCCGCCTAATCTCATGAAGATGTATCTGGACGATATTGGGAAGATCCCTTCCCTGAAACACGAGGAGATTGCCAAGCTCTTCAGGAAATACAATAGCGGGGATGCCGAGGCAAAAAAACGTATCATCGAGGCAAATCTCAGACTCGTAATCCACATCGCCAAACGCTACACCCACTCGAGCCTTCCCTTCCAGGACCTTGTGGCGGAGGGGAATCTGGGGCTCATCCGCGCGGTGGAGAAATTCAGCTTGAGTCGTGGATGCCAATTCTCTACCTACGCTACATGGTGGATCAAACAGTCCATCGAACGCGCCATCATCAACCAATCCAAACCGGTTCGACTCCCCGCCCATATCTGCCTCCGCATCTCGAGGATCGTCAAAGTCATCAAAGAGCTCAACCAGACCCTCGGACGGGAACCTACCCCCGAAGAGATCGCGGAACACATTCCCGAAACTCCGGAAACCATCGAGAAGCATCTCAGCTTATTGAAAAAGACCTACTCCCTCGACGCAGTTTTGAGCGAGCAATCCGACACGGAAAATACCCTGCTCGACACGCTTCCGGACAAGAACGATTCCTCCCCCTTCGAATCCGTCGAAAAGCTCGAACGTTTGCAGCAGATTACCTGCGAAATCGAACAGCTCAACGAAAACGAAAAAAAGATACTGTGGCTTCGTTACGGATTGGGAGATGAGGAGCCTCAAACCCTTGAGGCTATTGGGAAAAAGTTTGGTGTGACGCGGGAGCGGATTCGCCAGATCGAAAAGAAGACCATCCTCAAACTTCGGAAACGCATCTTCTTTGAGGGGCGTCAGGGCATCTGCGGACAGAAAAAGGGAACGCAGAATTAGGTGGATAGGTCTTTTAGGTTGAATTGAAGGCTGGCAGGAGAGCCAGAGGGTTACTTCCGAATAATCAATCCGTATTCTCGTCAGACGGACCCTGTTGCGGGGGTGTTTCCTCTGGCTTTTTGTGAAAGATCTTCCGGAAATCCATCCACATATCCAATAACCCCAGCAAAACCACCATCACCGCCACGATCTGAATCACAAAGAGGGTAAAGTAGATCATGGCCTTGATAAAGGGTGGCACGTTCTTCCGGGCCAAGTAGTAGTTGATGATGCAGAGTCCCTGAAAGAAATAAACGGTCAAGGCCGCAATCAAAATGTTAAGCGCGATGATTCGAAGGGTTCCATGGGAGAGAAAAACACCGAATCCTGGCAGGATAACAAGCCAGATAAAATGATCCGGCGCCCGCCACGTGTTCAGATCGAAATCCTTCAAGATCTCACGGCCCGGAATGAGATGCAGACGGTCGAGAAGGTATAGATTCACCATCAGAATCACCCAGCTTCCAATGACAATCAAGGTGGGAACAAGAACAATCAGGAGAGAGAGCATCTTCTGAAACATGGCCTGCATCTCCTTGACCTCTGCCCCCGATAGCCCCGGATAGCTCTGAAGGGCCATCTTGATATTTTCTTGGACGGGTTTCTTCAGGGTCTCAAAGAAACCTTGGCTCAAGGAAATGGCTTGAAACTCTATCAGGAGAAAAAAGCCCCCCGCAACGACAAGGGATGTCAGGAGCATCGTGATCCCAAAGGATGCTCGCTTCTCGATCAAATAGAAAGCTATCAACCCCAACAGGGCGAATTGAGTAAAAAAGAAGAGGGCCACGATTGGTTTAAAGGCAAAACCAATGACGAAGGCCGCCGCCAGTGAGGTAAGGAATCCAGCTATCCCCCCTTTTCTAAAGGATAGAATCAAGATGGGCATTGGAGAAAGGATGCCCAGAAAGGACCCCACCAGCGGAATAAATATGGAAGAAAAAAAGAAAAGGGCAGAGGTTAATCCCCCTGCCACAATCCACCCCAGGGTTCTTCCATCTGGATAAAAACCTGGTTCTTTCATATCTTGTCGGCTTCCAAGAGCTCCGTTTCAGTGTAACACCGAATACGTCACCCCGACGATAAATTCACGTGTATATCTTATGGAACAGCCCAACACAGGCTTTCCACCCTGAATTGTCTCATTCCCCGACATCAAGCTTCATAAGCTCGATGCGTGCTGTCTATTCCTTGTGAAACAATAAGCCTTAACGAACAACCGTGGTATAAGGCAGCAGGGCGATATTGCGGGCCCGTTTGATTGCCAACGTTATCTGCCTCTGGTGCCTCGCACAATTCCCAGATATCCTTCTGGGAATAATCTTCCCACGCTCGGTAATAAAATGGTTCAGAAGCTTCGGGTCTTTGTAATCTATCTTCAGGTTTGAATCCGCACAAAAACGACAAACCTTTCGTCTTCCATAGGGTCTCCGATTTCTGCGATGATACGCGCTCATGCTGACACCTCCTCAGCGGGTTTCTCTTCAGATTTCTCCTCAGATTCCCCCTCAGTCCCTTCTTCCTTGACCTCTTCAGGTTTCTCTTCGGGCTTTTCTTCAACCGCCGCCTCAGATTTCTCCTCTTCCACAGCCGATGCGGCTTCCTCTGCCGCTTCCGCCGCCTTCAAGGCTTCCTGTGCCTTCTGCTCTTTCGTTAACTGGGCCTGCTTGTGCTTTTCCAGTTCCCGCTCGTCCAGCTTCACAATGATGTGCCGCAAGAAGGGCTCCAACATCTTGAAATGACGGTCCATCTCCTTGACGCATGCGTAGTCGGCCTGGAACACCGCGTAAACGTAGTAGCCTTTCTGGAATTTTCGGATACGATAGGCGAGTTTCGTGAGACCCCATTCGTCCAACCGAATGAGTTCTCCCTTATTCTGTTCGAGAACCTGAAGGATTCTCTGGATCCAGCTTTGAGTCTCTTCCTCTGTAAGATCCGGTTTTAAGATAAATACTGTTTCGTAAAGCCTCATTCTTTCCTCCTTATGGATTTGCAGCCCACTCCCACGACGAGAGTTGGGCAAGGAAGCCCGTTCCTGTTTTTACCCTTCCGCCTTCGGCGGCTGTGCCTCTTCGGGAGTTGCCAGTCTCGCAACTTGTCCCTTTGCCAATTTGACTCGTACCTTGTCCGCGATCTCAAGAATTACGATGGGGCCATTGATGGCAAAGATGCGCCCATAAAGGCCGCCCGTCGTCAACACGTAATCCCCTTTCTTGAGATTTGCAAGGGTTTCCTTATGCTTTTTCGCCTGTTTCTGCTGGGGGCGGATCAGTAGGAAATAGAAAATCACGAACATCAGAATCAGGGGAACAAGGGCCCCCATACCACCCATACCACCGGAGCCACCGGCTCCGCCGCCACCTGCCATTGCGTATGCAACACCTACCACACTTTACCTCCTGTCATCCCTGACGCCTGTGACATCAGGATTCAGTTTCTTTCCAACTCTGGATGAGTTGTTCCTTATACCCTACAAAATTCCCTTCGTCAATAGCACGACGGGCATTTCTGGTCAAGTTCAGGTAAAAATGGAGGTTGTGAATAGTATTCAGGATGGCCGACAGGATCTCCTTGCTCATGAAAAGATGGCGAAGGTAGGCCCGGGTAAAATTCCGGCAAGTGTAGCAATCACACTCGGAGTCCAGGGGTTCCGTATCCCCGGCGTAACGGGCGTTCTTGATAATCACTGGACCACGGGAAGTAAACAACATCCCATTCCTCGCGTTCCTCGTGGGCATGACACAGTCGAACATGTCCACCCCTCGTTCGATTCCCTCCAGGATGTCTTCCGGCTTTCCCACCCCCATCATATACCTGGGCTTGTCCTCCGGAAGCTCGGGGACCGTCGCCTCTACCATTTCCCACATCAACCCCTTTGGCTCTCCCACGCTCAAGCCGCCGATGGCAAACCCATCAAAGGGGAGCTGGGTCAGTTCCCGGGCATGTTGGCAACGCAAATCACCATACATCCCCCCTTGAACAATGCCAAAGAGGGCTAATTCCTCTCGCGTCTTCGCCTCCAGCGAGGCCTTAGCCCACTTCGTCGTCAGGTCCATGGAGGCCTGAACATATCCCCGCGTGGAGGGGAAGGCCACACATTCATCGAGGCACATCATGATATCGGATCCGAGGGTTTCCTGGATCTGAACCACCTTGGCAGGGGTCAGGAAATGACGGGAGCCATCCAGATGGGAGGCAAACCAGACACCCTCCTCGGTAATCTCCCTGAGGGCGTTCAGGCTGAAGACCTGGAATCCGCCGCTGTCCGTCAGGATGGGATGGTTCCAGTTCATGAAGCGATGAAGTCCCCTAACCTTCTCGATGATCTCCATACCCGGCCGGAGGTAGAGATGGTAGGTGTTGGACAAAATGATCTCAGCGCCAAGGGATTCGAGAATATCCGGAGAAACGGCTTTGACCGTTCCCTGGGTTCCCACGGGCATGAAGACCGGCGTTTCGAAGGTCCCGTGCGCTGTTTCGACCTCGCCGTGCCTCGCCGCACCATCCGTCCTGATCAACCTATAAATCTTTTTCACGTCACCTCCTACAAGATCAGCATGGCATCGCCGTAGCTGTAAAACCGGTACCCTTCCCGTTTGGCCGTCTCATAGGCCCTCAATATGAGTTCACGGGAGGCGAAACTGCAAACCAGGACCAGAAGGGTCGACTTGGGAAGATGGAAATTGGTAACCATCGCATCCACAACCCGGAACTGATAGGGCGGATAGATGAAGAGGGAGGTCCACCGCCCTCCCGCTTTCACCCCGTTTTCCCCTGCCGCCGATTCCAACGTCCTAACCACTGTCGTCCCCACGGCGATCACCCGCCGTCCCTCTCGTTTAGCCGCATTGATACGCTCGGTACTCTCCTTCGAGATCTCATAATACTCCGCGTGCATCTTGTGCTCGGATAACCTCGAAACACGAACGGGCAGAAAGGTCCCCGGCCCCACGTGAAGGGTAATCCTCGTAATCTCGATCCCGTTTTCTTTCAGCTCCTCGAGGAGTTCCGGGCTGAAATGCAGGCCCGCCGTGGGGGCCGCCACCGCCCCCGAGCGCTCCGCGAAGATCGTCTGGTACCTTTGGACATCCTCTGGCTCTGGTCCCGAGGGTCGTTCGATGTAAGGGGGAAGAGGGACTTCTCCCATCTCTTGAAGCCGTTCGTCCGAAAGGGAAACAGAAAACTTGACATCGACCTCTCCGCCCTCACCCACCGAGACGATCTCTCCTTCGACCCCGCCGCGAAAGGCAAGAGGCACCCCCGGCCTCAAACGTGCCACACGCTTGGCCATACACCGCCATACCTTTCCTTCCTCGTCGAGTCTCTGGATCAGAAGAAACTCCACTTTTCCCCCCGTCGGCTTCGTTCCCATGATCCGGGCGGGGATGACACGGGTATCGTTCACCACGAGGAGGTCCCCCGGGCGTAGCAATTGGGGAAGCTCCTCGAATCGACGATGGCTTATGGTGCCAGACTGTCGCTGCACCACCATCAATCGGTCCTTACCTCGTTCCG
>JAOZMY010000056.1:9011-15093 GCA_029934085.1 bacterium
CCCTTCGTGACCAGGTCGTCGATGAGAACCCCGATGTAGGCCTCTGAACGGCTCAAAATAAATGGCTCCCACCCTTTCAGGGCACACACGGCATTGATTCCCGCCATCAATCCCTGAGCCGCCGCCTCCTCATAACCCGAGGTTCCGTTGATTTGGCCCGCAAGATAGAGCCCCTTCACCTTTTTGGTTTCAAGCGTGGGATATAGCTCCGTCGGGTCCACGTAATCGTATTCGATGGCATAGCCGGGACGGATCATCTCCACATGCTCGAGCCCAGGGATACTTCGGAGCATGGCAATCTGAACGTCGATGGGGAGGGAGGTGGGAAGGCCGTTGGGATAGACCTCCATGGAGGAAAGGCCCTCCGGCTCAAGAAAGACCTGGTGTCTATCCTTTTCCGGAAACCGGACGATCTTGTCTTCTATGGAGGGACAGTACCGCGGACCGATACCCACGATGACGCCCTGGTAGAGGGGAGAACGATCCAGCCCGCTCTGGATGATTTCGTGCGTCTTTTCATTGGTATAAGTGATATGACACGGCACCTGGGGAAGCGAAATGCCCGGGCTGTTGAAAGAAAAGGGCTTAGGCGGTTCATCCCCAGGCTGAACTATCAGTCCACTGTAATCGATGGTCCGCTTATCCAATCGCGGGGTCGTTCCCGTCTTCAGGCGCCCGAGCCGGAGCCCCAGGGTCTTCAGGGAATCCGAAAGGCCCAGTGCGGGGAAATCCCCCAGGCGCCCCGCCCCATAGTGCGTTAGACCAATGTGGACAAGACCGTTCAGAAAGGTTCCCGTCGTCAAGATGACACGTCTGGCGTAAAATCGCTCCCCTATCTCCGTTTCGACTCCCCGAACCCCGCCATCCTCCGTCAAGAGGCTCGTCACCATCGCCTCCTTGACCCAGAGGTTGTCCTGATCCATCACCACTTGGCGCATCAGATCCCGATAGACTTGGCGGTCGATCTGAGCTCGGGACGAGCGCACGGCAGGGCCCTTTCGTGTGTTCAAGATACGGAACTGGATTCCCGCCCGGTCGGTCACACGGGCAATCTCACCCCCCAAGGCGTCAATTTCCTTGATGAGTTGTCCTTTCGCCAATCCTCCCATGGCCGGGTTGCAGGAGGTGTGGCCGATGCGGTCCACGTTACTCGTCAGGAGAAGTGTTTTCATCCCCAGGCGTGCGGGGCACAGGGCCGCCTCGCACCCCGCGTGACCCGCGCCCACGACGATGATATCGAAGGCCTCGGAAGGTAAAGATGTCTTTTGATGTCTCATGGATTGTTTAAAAATTTTATAAAACCTTCTTCATAAATACAATAGGGAAACACGACGGACAACCCGTCGCGTTTCCCGTAAGAATAGACGCCGGGCTCCCTGACGTATGAGGCTATTTTTTCTGTTGGTAAGGTTTAACCAGGACCACGGGGCAGCTGCAGCGATACAGGACGTAGTTGGTCACGCTCCCCATAAACCAGTCCTGGAACTCACTGAACCCGCTCGCCGCGATAATAATCATATCAAAGTTCTTTTCCTTCGCGTATCGGCAAATAACCTCTCCAGGATCCCCTGACAGAAGAACCTTCTCCACAGGCACCCCTTCCTTCTTAAACTTCTCCTCCACCTCGTTCAGAATCTTCTCCATCAACTTCTTGTGGGACTGACGGATGGAATCCTGAAGCGGCTTGTTCAATCCATGATCCTTGATGCTCTTCTCCTTGAAGACGTTGAGCAATGTCACCTCAAGAGGCATTTTCTTACTTAGCTCCAATGTATAATCTTCAGCGGAAACCGAGTTCCTCAATCCATCTATCGGTAACAGAACACTCGTTGCCATATCCTTCTTCCTCCTAAAGAAAACTTTTTCTCAAAGATCCCTTACCCAAGGTAGCCAAAAGCCTTCGGCAGATAGAGCACCAAGGCCGGAATGTAAGAGAGAATCGCTAAAATCACCAACTGGATCAAAATAAACGGAACCACCGATTTACTGACATAGATTAAATCTCGGTTACTCATGGCCCCTGTGATATACAGACTCACCCCCAAAGGTGGGGTAATATATCCGATACCCAAGTTTAAGGTCATCAAAAGGCCAAAGTGCATCAGGTCGATGTTAAAGGCGTAGAGCATGGGAATGAAAACCGGGGTCAAGAGCAGCGTAGCCGAGATGATGTCCATGAACATCCCAACCACCAACAGCATGACATTCACCACCATGAGAAAAACCCAGGGAGAATGAATATGCGCCGTCACGGCATCCGCCAGCTGACCCGGGATGTTTTCCAAGGTTAGATACCGTCCGAAGGTGGTTGCACCAGCCACGATGATCAACAGTGTGGCTGACGTGACGGCGGAAGAAACCACCACATCTTTCACATCATTGAACTTCATATCCCTATGGATGAAGATTTCCACGATAAAGGCGTAGACGCTGGCCACCACGGCTGCCTCGTTGGCGGTGAAGGCCCCGGAATAGATCCCCCCGAAGATAACGACGGGCAGCATCAAAGACCAAAACCCTTCCTTGAAAACCGCAACAACTTCTTTAAACGACGGAATAGGCTGGGTTTCGTATCGTTTGACCTTCGCGTGGAAATAGGAGTAGATGGAAAAACCGATGATAATCATAATGCCGGGCACAAAGCCTGTCAGGAACAGACCTTCGAGAGAGACATTGGTTACCATGGAATAGAGGATCATCGAGATACTGGGTGGGATAATGATTCCCAGAACCGGGGCGCTCGTCATAATCCCCAAGGTAAATTTCTCGTTGTATCCGTTTTCCATCAAGGCAGGAATCATGAATCCGCCGATGGCCACCACGGTCGCCACCGTCGATCCGGAGATCGCACCGAAAAGACCGCAGGCAATGGTTCCTGCCATGGCCAGACCACCAGGGAGAAAACCCACCACCACATTTGCCACCTTGATGAGTTTATCGACGATCGTACCCTTGGTCATGATATTTCCACACAGGATAAAGAATAGCACCACGACCAAGGCAAACTTGTCCATGCTACGGAAAAACGATTGGACCACGAGCATCATAGGATAATCGCTGAAGAATAGAATCCCCAGGACCCCACTGAAAAACAGGCTCATGAAGACGGGAACCGTCGCCGCCATCATCCCCAAAAGGAGCAGAATAATGATTAAGTAGCTATGTTCCATCTATCCTAACCTTACCCATATTGATATTCGATCAATCACTCTTTTTGGGCCCTTCCTCTTCAAGCTTTGGATGAAGGTCCTCCCAAATAACCTGAAGGGTTCTGAAAAACATCCCCACACCCATCATAGGTAGAAAGGTAAATATAATCCACAAGGGAATTTCCAGGATGATCGTACTTTGATGCGTTCTAATCTGTAATGCGGTATTTCTGATGCCGTAATAAAATATGAAAACGGAAAAAAAGAGGGTAAAGGCGTGAGAGACAAAGAGGAGCGGACGTTTCAGCCGGGGCACCACCTGCGGTAAAGCGTCAATGACGATCATCGAGCGGTTCTTTATGGCCGCGCCGCACCCGATGAAGGTCGTGTACATGATAACCTCTCTTACTAGTTCGTCCGGCCATCCAAGAGACTTGTTAAAACCATACCGAAGGACCACCTCGATAAAAAGGGTAACCAGCGCAACCATCGTGGTAATAAAAAGAGTCCAGTCCTCAAAAAAGCTAAATAACTTATCAATGGTTTTTAAAGATTTCTCAATCATGCTTACACCGTCACAGAAGGGGGAGCGAGGTATTTCACTCCCGCCCCCCCTCAAGGTTGCAAGAACACCTTTTAACGCTTAAACCCTAAATAGTTCTCGACTTCTTTAAGGTAATCAGGGCCAATTTCTTTCGCATATTTCTCATGAACGAGGATCGCCCGTTTCTTCAGCCAGGCCATGTCTTTCTCTGGAAGCTTCCAGAACTTGACGCCAGCCTTGGTCTTCGCGGCCTTGATGGAATCTTCCTGCTGCTTCACAACGCCCTTCCGCCCCTTGGCACACTCCTCTCTGATGGTGTCTACGATAATCTTCTGCAAGTCCTTGGGCAAAGAATCAAGCCACTTCTTGTTGATCAGGTAGATGAAAAGGCCCTGTGCATAATCCAACTCAGTGTAGTTCTTGCAAACCTCGAACTTCTTGGTGATGTAACACACGGTTGCAGTGTGATCCAGACCGGTAATAACATGCTGTTTCAAGGCCACCGGGACATCCGGCCAGGGCATGACCACCGCGTTCAATCCCCAAACCTTGTAGGAAAGCCGGTTAACCGCCGCCTCGGCTACTCGAAACTTCACCTTCTTGGCGTCCGCCAGAGTCTTAACGGGATTGATGGTCGCCCATCCGTAGGTTCCGTACCCAACCACGTCGATCCCGTAAACACCCTGATGCAGCATACCATCAAGAAAGTGCTGCCACAGCTTCTTATTGGCGATGAATTTATCCAGATTCTCGAAGGTATCAATCAGAAAGGGGAGGTTCACGATACCCATCCTGGGGGCCATGTTCGTCACGGCCACCGAGGAGCTGGCCATCCCTTGAACCGCGCCTGTGACCAACTGGTTCAACACCTCCACTTCGCCTCCCAGGAGGCAGAGGGGATAGAAGTCGAAGTAAACCTGGCCGTTGGTCTTTTTCCACAAGGCATCACGAATCTTGTATCCAACGCTGACACCCACGAGAACCGGGTGAGATACGTTGGAAACCTTCATGACATATTTCGCTCCGGAAGGATCAAACTTCGGCTTCCATGCCGCCAGGGGGTTCTTCTTTTTCTTCGCGAACGCCGCCGGGGCCATCACCATGGTAAAGCAAATCATAAATATCGCCAATAAAACCAAACCTCTTTTGAATCGCATAGACACTCCCTCCTTCATGTTGAAGGCTGAACCCTTCTCAGTCGTGTCCAACCTTTTTCAAACAATTCTCGCTTCTTAACCCCGTATAAATGAGCTTACTCCCCCTTCATCACCCCCTTTCCTTATCTCATCTGTTTACGGCCTTAATGAAACACAGTTTTGACTTTTGGCAACACTTAACAAAAGAAAGTCCCGTTGTCAATATATTATTTTAATCGCTGGCGTCACACCTGACTTTCCGATCCCCTCACAACGAATAATAAAAATGTCAAGGCCACGGCAGCCCTGACAATTCGATTTTATAACATGTTCGTTTTTCTCTAATAAACCCTTTTGACACACCATAAATTTTATTATAAAACCCACAAATTAGGAAGCGGAGGGGGCAAAAGATGATCGGACCGATGGAAAAACAAATCAGTGATCACGTGTTCCAGATCGGAACCTTAGAATTCACTCAATACCTAATTGGAAGCCCCCCAAAAATCCTCGTGGAAGGTGGAATAAGCCCACAAAGCTTCTTGGTTTTAAACCAGCTGCAAGAATTGGAGATCGACCCCGGTTCACTGGACTATCTATGCATCCTCCACGGCCATTTCGACCACCTGGGGACATTTCCCATGCTTAAGGAAAAAGCGCCCAAAACCAAAATCGTTTCCGGAGAAAAAAACGTGGAAACACTTTCCAGGCCACGGGTCCTGGAACGGATGCTGGCCTCTTCACGAGCCGTGACCGAGTTCGCAAAAGAGATCAACTTCCTCCCGGAAATTTATGAAATGACCCACCTCGACCCCCTACCCGTCGATATCCCTCTAAAAGACAAAGACACCTTGGCCCTCGACACTCTGGTACTCACCTTCCATGACCTGCCGGGCCATTCCCCAGATGCGATGGGGGCCTACCTCCCAGAAGACGGGGTTTTCTTCTGCTCTGACATGGCGGGGCTCTATTTTCCAGACGGCACGATCCGTCCAAATTACTATTATAACCTTCAGGACTACGAAACCTCCCTTGAAAAGATTTATACCTTTGATATCGAAACACTCTGCTTCGGGCACAACGGCACCCTAACCGGCTACAAGGAAGTAAAACGTTTCCTGGAACGAAGCATCGATTTCACGAATAAGCTCAAGAAACAGATCAAGGACTGGTTCGAGTCTGGAAAGGACCTGGAAAAGCTGGCCCAGCAATTTGCCCACGGGGCCAAAAAGGGATTCCTCGCCTTCTTCCCC
>JAOZMY010000057.1:0-12770 GCA_029934085.1 bacterium
CTTCTGAACGAGGAAGAACACGATATGATCACCGGGATCTTCGAGTTCAAGAAGACCATCGTCAAAGAGGTCATGGTGCCAAGAACCGAGATCGTTGCCGTCCCCAAGGAGACCCCCCTCTCCGATTGGATTACCCTTGTAGTCAAGGAAGGCCATTCACGGGTTCCCGTTTTCGAAGGCACGCTGGACAATATCGTGGGGATCATTCATGTCAAGGATCTGTTCCAGTTCTGGGGGAAATCCGAATCGGAATTTCGCCTGGATGACATCCTGCACCCCCCCCATTTCATTCCTGAGACGAGGCGATTGGAAGAACTCCTCAAGGATTTCAAGATCTGGCGGGTCCATATCGCCATCGTTGTAGACGAGTATGGCGGAACAGCTGGGATAGTCACCATCGAGGACCTCATCGAGGAAATCTTCGGAGAGATCGAGGACGAATTCGATGAGGTGGAGCAGAATCCCTTTCAGCCCCAGGAGGATGGATCGGTTCTCGTGGACGCGGGTGTTGAAATCGAAACCTTCCAGGAATACTTCGACCTGCCCGAAGAGAAGGGAAAATACGAAACTTTGGGAGGTTTGATCTTCGAACTGACGGGCAAAGTTCCCTTCCCCGGCGAGAAGTTTACCTATAAAAACTTAACCCTGATCATTGAAGAAGCGGACCCCAAACAAATTCACTCCGTCCGCGTCATCCCCAATTCATCTACTGAAGACACAGAAACAGCAGCTACGTCGTAACGTCGGCCGTAGCCAACTGACCACAGGCGGCGGAGATATCGTCCCCTCGGCTTCCGCGTATGATGGCCGTCATGTGGGCATCCAACAAGACCTTCTGAAAAGCTAAAACGGTTGATTCATCCGGGCGTTCGAAAGGAATCCCCTCGGTTTCGTTGAAGGGGATAAGATTGATCTTTACCTTGAATCCATGAAAGAGCTTGACAAGGGCTCTTGCGTCCTTGCGTCTGTCGTTGACATCCTTCAATAGGACATATTCGAAGGTAATCCTCTCCCGATTGCGCAGGCTGATAGCACGGCAGGCCTCGAGAAGACGGGAGATGGGGAATTTCCGGTTGATAGGCATCAGACGGCTTCGCGTCTCGTCATCCGCCGCGTTGAGGGAAACGGCGAGCCGGAAACGTTTTGTAACATCTCCAAGGCCGTTCAGTTTGTCCACCAATCCGCAGGTGGAAACGGTGAGTCGGCGGTGAGAAAACTGTAATCCCTCAGCACTTCCCAGAATATCTATGGCTTTCAGGGTATTCTCCAGGTTGTCCAGCGGTTCCCCCATCCCCATGAAGACGATATTGGTAATTTTCCGTCTGGGACTGATGAGGGCGTTGACCTGGCAGACCTGGTCTACGATCTCTCCTGGACTCAAGTTCCGGACCCATCCCATCTTTGCCGTCTTACAGAAGGCACATCCCATCCGACACCCTACTTGGGTGGAGACACAGAGGGTCAGACGAGGCGGATCGGGGATGAGAACCCCTTCCACCGCTTTCCCGTCGGCAAGCCGGTAGAGATATTTCGTGGTGCCGTCTTTGGAGATTTCCGATCTCTCGATAGCAACCGAGTTCGGCATAAACGTGGCATCGAACTTCCGCTGGGAAAGCTTCGAGATATCGGTCATCCGGAAAAAGTCGGTAACCCCTTTCTGGTAGATCCATTTGAAGAGCTGAGTGGCGCGGAAGCGCGGTTCCCCCATCCCCTTCAGAACCTCGACGAGTTCACCTTTCGTGTAATCTTTCAGATGATACAAACGCTCACTCATGGGGAATTGAAATCCCGGATCTTTAGGTCTTACGGGTTATATTCAGTGATCGGATCAAAAACTTCGTCAGAATCTTCTCCGAATGCCGCCGAAGTTCTGGATCGGAGATCTCCGCCACGCACCGCTTGACCCAGGTAGCCTCGTCGTCCGGGAGTCGGGTAACCTCCTGGGAAGTCTCCTTTCCCACAACGGCATCGGGGATATCCTCACGGGGTGTGATCGTCCCGATCTCGATTCTAAGATCCTCGACGAAGGGGTGGCCCGCCGCCCGGTTGAGGCGGTCGAGGAGCTGAGATTTCATCTGGATGAGCTCGAATCGCCAGGTGGGAGACGGCGTGCGAATCCAGGCCACTCCCTTCTGGAAACGCCGCACCTCGGTGTTCCGAAGGATGTATGGTCCCACACTCTTTTTCCATAGTGTGTTGAACTTCACCAGATCGGGATAGAAGGCGATCCCATGCTGTCGGCAGACCCGCTGTATCAGGTGGAAGATGGGATCGTAATGCCGCCGCGTCATGATTCCTTGGTTTCAATCCTCGGGAAGAGGGGGGGCTTCCGGGTAATGGCCTGCCCCAGCGGCATCTGACCCCACGCGCGGTCTTCCTCGTACCGGGAAGTAGCCTCGTCAATAGGCTGCAACAGGAGCTGTGATCGGATCTTCTGGGCGCTTTCCGGCATGAAAGGATAGATCATCTGGGAGATGTGCCGGATGCCTTCGAAAATCGTGTACATGACGGCCATGAGGCGTCCCCGCTTCTCGGGATCCTTGGCGAGTTGCCACGGGGCCATCTCATCGATGTATTTGTTCAAGCGCCCCACCAGACGCCAAATGGCACTCAAGGCCTGGTGAAAGGCGATCTCCGCGAAGGCCGCCGCAACTTCTTCATAGATGGCGTTCGTCATTTCTCGGATCTCCACTTCGGCCTCGGTAAGACCGGTGGGGTCCTCCAGCTTGCCATCGAAATATTTCACCAGCATCCCCACGCTTCGGTTCAACAAGTTGCCCAAGTCGTTAGCCAGGTCACTGTTGATCCGGTGTACCATGGCCTTGTCCGAATAGTCCCCGTCTTGACCGAAAGGGACCTCCCGAAGGAGGAAGTAGCGGAACGGATCCACCCCATAGACCTCCACGAGCCGGTAGGGATCCACCACATTGCGCAGCGATTTGGACATCTTTTTCCCCTCGATGGTCCACCAACCGTGGGCGAAGACCTGCTTGGGGGGCTGAAGCCCCGCCGCCATGAGAAAGGTGGGCCAGTAGACGGCATGGAAACGGAGAATATCCTTCCCGATGAGGTGGACGTCCGCCGGCCAGTAGTGCTCGAACCGTTCCATATCGTCCGGGTAGCCAAGGGCGGTGATGTAGTTGAGGAGGGCATCGAACCAAACGTAGATGACGTGTTTGGGGTTGCCAGGGACTGGTATTCCCCAAGAAAAGGTGGTGCGGCTGATGCTCAGATCCCGCAATCCCCCCTTTACGAAGGAGACCAGCTCGTTATAGCGGGTCTCGGGTTTCACGAAGTCAGGATTCTCCTCCAGATATTTCAGAAGCGGTGCCTGATATTTGGACATCTTGAAGAAATAGCTCTCTTCCTGAAGCTTGTGAACCTCTCGGCCGCAGTCAGGGCACTTGCCGTCCACGAGCTGCTGCTCGGTCCAGAAGGATTCGCAGGGGGTGCAATACCAGTCCTCGTACATACCCAGGTAGATATCCCCGTTCTTCTGGACGACCTCGAAGAAGTGGGCGGCCGCCTTGGTATGACGCTCCTGGGTGGTTCGGATGAAATCGTCGTTGCTTATGTTCAGAGTAACCCACAGGTCCTTGAAACGCTCCACCACACGGTCGGCCAACTGCTGGGGAGTCTCCCCCGCGGCCTGTGCGGCCTTCTCCACCTTTTGCCCGTGTTCATCAGTGCCGGTAAGGAAAAAAACATCCCGCCCGGCGTAGCGGTAGTAGCGTGCCAGGACATCCGCAGCCACGGTGGTGTAGGCATGCCCGATGTGAGGCAGGTCATTGACGTAGTAGATAGGAGTAGTCACGTAAAATGTTTCAGCCATACATTCTATCCTTTCATCCAGTTTTCCGGCGTCATTTCGACGGTATCCCCGCTCTGGAGGTGAACCCAGAACCGGCCCTTGAGGATGTCGAGACGGACAACGCGCCCCTCACCCTGATTTGTCTTGATACGCTTTCCCATCTTGGGGAGTTTTTTGCCCATCTCCTTGTAGAGGGGGAACTCGAAGGCAAGACAACACATGAGCCGCCCGCACCGCCCGGAGATCTCTTCGGGATTAAGCAACAAACCCTGGGCCTTGGCCATCTTGATGGAGACCAGTTCAAAGGAGGGCATGAACTTGGCGCAACAGAGCTCGCGCCCGCAGGCCCCGATTCCTCCGACGAGCTTCGCCTCGTCCCGGGCGCCGATCTGACGCATCTCGATCCGGGTCCTAAACTCAGCGGCCAGGAGGCGCACCAGTTTCCGGAAGTCGACACGTTTGTCCGCGGTGAAATAAAAAATGGCCTTGGAGCCGTCGAAGAAGTACTCCACGTTGACCACCTTCATGGCCAGGCCCAGTTCCTTGGCCTTCTCTGAGCAGAAAAACTTTGCCTTCAGCTCCTTCTTTCGGATCTCTTCCGCCTGCCGGATATCCTCCTCTGTGGCCTTCCGGAGAACTTTTTTAAGTCCCTTGTGGACACGGTTTTCATCTTTTTCATGGGGCGGCACCACCACACGGCCCAGGCTGATGCCGTGCTCCGTTTCAACGATGACCGAATCTCCCTTCTTCAAATCCAGGTGATTGGCATCAAAATCGTATATTTTCAAGGTGCGCTTGAAGCGCACACCGACCACGTTAACCAACGATCGCCTCCATTTGCATCCGTAACGTATCGAAGATCAGTTCCGGCGCCGCGTTACGTTTCAGGTCCTCCATCGACTGAAAGAGGGCATCCATGAGGTTCAGGAGGGATGCCCGGGAGGCACGGCTCCGATCGGTGTTCACGTCACGGATCAGTTCTTTATTCACCACTTCCCGGCCGGCCCGTTCCTCCAGGCTCACGATCCAGTCCCGCGTCAGCCAGAGGGCCCGCTCCAGGAAGATCTCCATGGTTCCCCTTTGTTTAGCCCATTTAGGGGTTTCAATCAAGTCCGGGGAGCGTGATCCCGTCAAAAGGGCGGAGAGAAAGGCGTTTATTTCCGTACGACTCTCCTCTGTCTCTGTCTGAAGAAGGGTCATCAAGCGTGTAGCGCTCCCCTGGCAAAGCTCCAGCATGGGATCGTCCGGTGTCACTCGGACTCCAGCACGGTGAGCGATTTCCAAAAGGGCGTCCTTAGAAAGGGGGGTGAAGCGGAGAAGCTGGCACCGGGACCGGATGGTCGTCAAGAGGCTGTAGGGCGCAGTGGTAATGAGGATGAGAAGGGTATGCGCTGGCGGGGACTCCAGGGTCACGAGCAAGGCGTTGGCCGCCTCCAGACCGAGCCGCTCGGCGGGATCGATGAGGACAACGCGCCGTTTCCCCTCATAGGGGGGAAAAGAAAGGCCTCCCTGAAGTTCACGGATTTGCTCAATGGCAATCGTCTGTTTCTTTTCTCTGGGGGAGAGGCTCCAGACGTCTGGGTGATTCCCTGAAAGAATCTTTCTGCATGCAACGCACTGCCCACACGGCGGAAAGGTAGATGTCTCACAGTTGACGGCCATGGCAAGAAAGCGCGCCGCCGTCTTCTTCCCTACCCCGGGAGGTCCCGAAAAAAGGTAGCTTCCGCCCACGCGGTCGGTGCTAATCATCTTTTCAATTATCCGAAAGGCCAGGGGCTGGCCGATGGGTATAAAGGAGCCCTGATCCGTCATACCGTCAGATCTCCTCAAAGAATCCGCGCATCTTCAGCACCGCCAACATCTCACGGAAAACCGTTTCCTCCGGCCGGGTGGCGTCGATGACAACGATCCGCTCCGGGGCCTTTTCGGCCAGGGTAAGATACCCCTCCCGAACGCGACGGTGAAAACCGAGGTCCTGGGATTCCATCCGGTCCAGATCGCCCCGGATGCGCCGTAATCCAACCTCCGGAGGACAGTCGAACAGGAACGTGAGATCAGGAGTAAGCCGACGTGTCACGAAGGCGTTCAGATCCACGATCATGGCCGGATCGATCCCCCTCCCGTATCCCTGGTAAGCAAGGGTGGAATCAGTGTAACGGTCGCAGAGGACAATCCTGCCCTCTTTCAGGGCGGGGGTGAGAACCCGGCTAACGTGCTGGGCCCGGTCGGCGAGATAGAGCATCAGCTCGGCCACCGGGTCGAGGGGTTCCGCGTGATGGGTAAGGAGGTCCTCCCGAATTCGGCGGCCGATGGGGCCCTCTCCGGGCTCCAGGGTTGTGAGAACAGAATAACCTTTCGCCGACAGGGCTCGAAAGAGATGGTTCATCTGCGTCGTCTTGCCGCAACCCTCGATTCCCTCGAAGGTCAAGAAACATCTGTTAGAAGTCATCGGTCAGCTCCCGCAGCTCTTTCAGGGTGAAGACCGGCCCGTCTTTGCAAACGAACTTGGGACCCAGGTTGCATCGCCCGCACATCCCCACGCCGCACTTCATCTTCATCTCCATGGAAATAAAGATGTCGTCTTCTCTCAATCCCAGCTCCTCAAGGACAGGGAGAGTAAAACGGATCATTGGGGGCGGTCCACAAACCACCGCCACGGCATTTGTCGTCTCCGGCGCCACCTCCTTCACCAGGTCCGGCACGAGGGCCACGGGTCCCGTCCAATCCTCATCCGCCGCGTCCACCGTGAGGTGAAGAGAAAAATCTTCAGCGTCTCTCCATTGCTCCAACTCCGGTTTGTAGAGGAAAAGCCCCGGATTCCGCACACCATAGAATAGGGTGATGCGGCCTGCCTCTCCCCGGTGTTCCGGCGTCAGGAGATAGGCAATAAGCGACCGCAGGGTAGTAAAGGCGTAGCCACCACCCACCACGATGAGGTCCTTCCCCCTGAAGCGGTCCAGTTCGAAAGAGTTCCCCAGGGGCCCGCGCATCCCCACCACCGCCCCCTCGCCGAGGCGGTGCAGTTCTTGGGTCAGCGCTCCCATCCGCTTGACGGTGAACCGTACGAGTCCCTCCTCGTGGGGAGACGAGGCGTAGCCGAAGGGGGCCTCTCCCACACCGAAAACGGAAATCTCAGCAAACTGACCCGGCAGGTAGGAAGCGATCTCCCCCTCCAGGGGGACGAGCTCAAAAGTGAGGATATCGTGGGTCGCCACCTCGTCGACGATCCTCGCAATTTTCATGCGCTGAGGCAGAAAGGGGTGCCGGTTCATCTCACGTTCCCTCCCTCTGGTAGTGCCGGATGACCTCCCGAATATCGATGGACGTGGGGCATTGGGCCACGCACCGGCCGCATCCCACACAACCAGGGGGTTCTTCATTCTCAATGCAGTAATAAAACTTGTGGAAGAATCGCTGCTTCACGCGCGCCACCTCCGCGCCGCGAGGATTGTGCCCCGACGCCTCCTTGGTAAAGGTGGAAAACATACAGGCATCCCAGGCGCGGACCCGACGCCCCGCTCGGGGGGTTCCCTCGTCGACGAGGGTGAAACAACTGCAGACGGGACAGACGAAGGTGCAGATCCCACACCCCAGGCAGGCGTTAGCCAGGTCTTCCCAGTAGGGATCGTCGTTATGTGTCTTGATGGCCTGAGAGAGGTCTTCGAAATCGACAGGCTGTCCCGTTTGAAGAGAGGTTCCTTCTTCAAGGGCTGCAATTTTTCGAATAGCCCCTTCGTCAGCGGCCTGAAAATAGTCGAGATAGGGATTCAAGAGCTGGTTCCCTCCCTCCGTGAGAATCCGGAAGAGGTAACTCTCCTCAAAAGGAACGATTTGGACATCCATCCCCGTCGTGTCGAAAGGACCTCCGCCCATGCGGTCACAGAAACAGGTGGCAGCGGGAGAGAGGCACGCTATCCCGATGACACGGAGGCGCTCCCGGCGCTGTTGATAGCCGGTGTCCGGAACTGATCTTTTCAAAAAGATGGCGTCCAGTGCGTTGATGGCGTGGAGATCACAAGACCGCACCCCGAAGGCAACGAGGAAGCGTGAATCGAATTCGGGCACCGTCAGAGCAGGAATCCCGTCGTCTCCGCGGTGATAGGTAAACAGAACCTCCGAATGGGGAAAGAGAATCGATTTGGCGGGATGCGCCGGAGGGGTCTGTGTCAGGTCTATGGGAAGCCCTTCCCGGTAGGGAAGAAACCGCGCCCCCTCGCCGACGGGAACAGGCACCCACAACTCGCCGTTTTCCGCCAAAGCCGAAAGGAAGGCCGGCAGAGCGTCGGCTGGAAGAATCCAGAGGCTATCCGATGTGTTCGTCCGGGTCATGTTCACTAAAATGGCTCAGGGGTTGGGGGGTGGTCTCGTCGAGGCCCGGCTCATAGGCGAAAAGCTCCTCGACATCCGCCACAAGCTTTCCGTAGAGGAGCCGGAGCTGGATGTGCTCCGGACAAGCCCATTCGCAGCTGCCGCAGGTCACGCAGCGGCCCGCCATGTGCATCATCCGGTTGACATGGTAGAAAAAGATGTTGTCCGGTTCCGGCGCGGGCGTCATCCAGGCAGGCTGGAGGGAATCTGTGAAACAGGTCTCGCAGTAGCAAAAAGGGCAAACGTTTCGGCAGGCATAACAGAGGATGCAGCGGGACAGCTCTTCCCGGAAGAGTCCGGCGCGCTCCTCCCCTTCCATCTCAGCGATAGACTTCACCTCGTCAGCCAGGGACCCATCCGCCTCGGGAGACGTGAAAGGTAGCGGATCGAGCAGCAGATCCACGTCGTCGGGAACCCGATGGCGGCAGGCCCGGCAGGTAGGAAGGAGATAGTCGACACGCGACAAGGTGACCCGATTGCCCGACAGTTCCAGATAGAGGGTGTCTCCCTCTTCCGCGACCTGATCACCTTGAAGCCCTGGATATTCCTCCAGAAGTTGTGACCTGTTGAGCATCCCCGGGCAAGGGATACCGATGAGATAGAGATCCTCACGCGCGATCTGCTTCTCCTGGACCAGGACGCGGACAGCACGTCGGTCACACCCCTTGACGAGGATTCCCATCCGCTTTCCACGGTGCCTGTGAAGGTAGTTGGCAAGATTCTGAACGCAGAAGCCATCGAAGACGAGGGAGTCGAAGGCCTCTGGCTTTGTGACAACGGTGGGCCGGGGCCGCAAAGGCGTCGTCCCGGCGGCATAGCCAATCACGCCATCCAGCCCTTCTCGCTGGAAGACCTCCTGGAGGGTTCTGGCGAGGGAAACCTTATCCGTCATGGGTTTCCTCCCCGGGAACTTCCCTCAAGAACCCGTGAAACGGTCCGATCGCCCGCACCTCCTCCGTGACCTCGCGGATGAGTTGGGCAAACTCCTCCCCTTCGCTGGCGGAGATCCACGAAAACTTGACGCGCGCCTCCTCAATCCCCAGGTAGGCAAGCAGGCGCTTAAGGAGGATGAACCGTCGACGCGCCAAAAGGTTCCCCGTCAGGTAGTGGCAGTCACCGGGATGACAACCAGAGACGAGCACACCATCCGCCCCCTCGATCAGGGCCTTCAGGATATGATAAGGGCTGATCCGGCTGGAACAGGGAACAAGAATAACCCGTGTCGTCGGGGGATAGGAAATCCGGGAAACCCCCGCCAGATCCGCGCCCGCGTAGCTGCACCAGCGGCAGAGAAACGCCACGATCCGGGGTTCCCACGAAGAGGTACCGGTCTTGTGTGCCTGTTCCGCCATCATTTTCCTATCCGTTCAAGGCCTTGAGCATGTCCACCATCTGGGCGTCGTCCGTGTTCGGCAGGTGCAACGCCCCGTTCCGGCAGCTCGCCACGCAGGCACCGCATCCCTTGCAGAGGGCGGCGTTGACTACCGAGACCTGTTTACTATCATCGATCGTAATGGCATGGAAGGGGCACACCAATTCGCATAACCCGCACCCGGCGCAGCGGCTTGTATCCACCTCCGCCACGGAGGCCTCCCCTTCCAGGGCCTGTTTGGAAAGGATACCGCAGGCCCGCGCCGCCGCGGCAAAGGCCTGTTCGATCGTCTCCCCCATATCCTTGGGTCCCTGGGCCGTCCCCGCAAGGAAGACACCCTCCATGGCGCAATCCACCGGCCGAAGCTTCGCGTGGGCTTCCAGAAAGAATCCGTCCGGGTCGAGGGTGACTTTGGCCATCTGAGCCAGTTCCCTGTTCGTCTCGAGGGGAACCGTGGCGGCAGCTAAAACGACCATCTGGGCAGGAACCTCGAAGGTCGTCTCCAGAATGGGATCGTACAAACGCACGGGAATGGGCCGGGTGATCTCCCTATCCTCCGGAACCGCTACTTCCGGAGGGCGCTCCGGGTCATAGCGGACAAAGAGAATGCCCTTCTCCCGGGCGGTGCGATAGAGATCCTCTCGCAGGCCGTAGGTGCGGATATCCCGGTAAGCGATAACGATCTGAGCCTCCGGTGCAATCTGGTTGAGGGCAAGGGCATTCTGTATGGCGTGGGTACAGCAGACGCGGCTGCAGTAGGGACGCTCCTCCGTCCGGGAGCCCACACACTGGATCATCACGATCCGCCGGAGGCGTTTGAGCCGCTCCGGGGACTGCTCGATCAAATCGCTCAAGGCCGTTTGGGTAAGGATGCGCTCGTCCTGCCCAAACCCATACATCCCCTTGGGTTGCCACTCATTAGCCCCCGTGGCGATGATTACGGCGCCGAAGGTTCCCTTCGTCTCCCCATTCTCTCCATGGAAGGTGGCCTCAAAGTTACCCTTGTAACCGCTGAGATCCGTGATGCGTGTGGCCGTCCTGACGGTGACGAGATCATTCCCCCGAACGGCGGCCTCCAGGGCCTCGAGGAATGGAGCGACGGGACGGCCGTCCCAGAACTGTCGGTGATGAATCGCCATACCACCCAGCCGATCGGCCTGTTCCACCAGCGTGACGCCGAACCCCTTACGGGCGATCCCTAAGGCGGCACTCAGGCCGGCCAGACCTCCTCCGATGACAAGGGCCTTATGGTTGACCTCCAAGGTCTGAGGGATAAGGGGGCGATGGGTGCGAACCTTCGCCACCGCCATGGCCACCAATTCCTTTGCTTTTTCAGTGGCTTCTCTGGGGGCATCACTATGGACCCAAGAACATTGATCCCGGATGTTCGCCATCTCGAAAAGGGCGGGATTGAGCCCCTTCTGATGGATCGTTTCCTGAAAAAGGGGGGCATGGGTTCGGGGGCTACATGAGGCAACGATGACCCGATTCAGATCGTGTTTATCGATCATCTTCTGGATGGTGGCCTGACTGTCTTCGGAACAGGCGTAGAGAAGTTCCCCGGCGTAGACCACATTGGGCAACGTCTTCGCGAATTCCCTAACCTCCTTCACGGCCACCACCGAGGCGATGTTCGTGCCGCAATGACAGACGAAGACCCCGATGCGCGGCGGGGTGCCGGCGGTATTCCGTTCGTCCCACCGAACCGGAGGAGGAACCACCCGGGATTCCCTAGTGCGGGCAAGAGAGGCTACCTGCAGAGCCGCCCCTCCGGCCGATACCACCGATTCAGGAATATCCCGGGGGCAGGCCGTGGCGCCGATGGCAACACATCCTTGGGCTTCAAGGATTTGATCGGGGATCTGGCGGAAATAGCCATAAGGCCCGCGACGGGGGAAGGCGGTTTCGAGGGATGAATGGGTCTGAGGCACCATCCCAACGGAGAGCACCACCAAGTCGAAGGCCTCCTCCCGGACGCCTCCTGTCTCAGGACTGTAGGTTAAAACAAGCTGCGCCCCACCCTTCGTCACACGGAACACACGGCTGCGAATGAACTCTACTCCTTCCCGTTCCGCCCGCATGTAGTAGCGCTCGAATCCCTTTCCCTGAGTGCGGATGTCCATATAGAAGATACGAGTCGCAACGGTGCCGCTACAATGTTCCTTGGCCAGCAAGGCTTCCTTGATGGCATAGGTGCAGCAGACGGAAGAGCAGTAGGGACGGCCGAAACGCACGTCCCGGGAACCCACACATTGGAGAAAGGCGATTCTCTCCGGTTCCTTCCCCGTGGAAGGAACGAGGAGCTTGCCCCCTGTGGGGCCGGAGCTGGACAGAAAACGCTCCATCTCCAGGGAGGTAATCACGTCTTCAAACTGCCGGTAGCCGTATTGGGTCAGGGCGTCGATGTTGCCCAGACGGTAGCCGCCCGCCCAAACGATCCCTTCCGCCTTCAGGTAAAGGAAGGTCTCCTCCGCGTCCAGATCGATGGCGCCGGCAGGGCAGGCCTCCACGCACTTACCACAGCGAATACAGACCGTTTCATCGATTGCGTAGGCGTTGGGATATGCCTGGGGAAAAGGGCGGTCGATGGCCTTGGCCGTGACGAGCTCCTCGTCGAAGGTACCGGGGCGTTCCGTGGGGCAGGCCTTGGCACAGGCCCCGCACCCCAGACATTTTCGCGGGTCCACCTTTCGGGGGGCCTCCCGCAGCAAAATTTCATAGCGTCCTGGCTTTCCCTTCACCTCCAGGACTTCGGTCAGGGTCCGGATATCGATCATCGGATCTCGGCCGCACGCCACCATCTTGGGGGAGAGAATACACATGCTGCAATCGTTGGTAGGGAAGGTCTTGTCCAACTGAGCCATGTGGCCACCGATGGACGGCGTCGCCTCCGCCAGCACCACCTTAAGGCCCATCTCCGCCATATCGAGGGCGGCCTGCATGCCGGAAATGCCACCACCCACCACGAGGAAATTAACCGTGAGTCGCTTCAGGCGCACCATGTCAGAGCCTCTTTGAACGGAGAATCCCGATGGCCACCCATATCCCGATGAAGAAGGCGAGCACGAACCCCGCCACCCCCGGGATACTGATCCCCCGAAACGTGGGACCGACCCCATGTTTGATGAGAAGGGATGAACCAAGGATCAGTGCCCCGGCGAAGATGGCCAGCGCCAACCGGTTGACCGCCCGCTCCAGGGTGGAGGCGAGGGAATCGAG
>JAOZMY010000057.1:12870-14977 GCA_029934085.1 bacterium
TGGCCAGCGCCAACCGGTTGACCGCCCGCTCCAGGGTGGAGGCGAGGGAATCGAGACCCCGGTGGCGGAAGCCAATCTCCAGCTTGTTCTCCCGGATTTGCCGAAGGGTCTCTCCGAAGTCCTCGGGGATGCGCTTGGCGAAAAACAAGGTCTCTTCCGCATAGCGCCCGATACGTCCCGCCAGTTCCGTCGGCTGAAGCTGCCGGTCGATGAGCCGCATGACGTAGGGTTCCAGGGTTTCCTCGATGTTGTAAGGGGGATAGAGCATCAGCCCGACTCCCTCGATGGTGATGATGGCCTTGATGAGCAGAACGAGATCCGACGGAATCTTAATCTTATAAACCCGCAGAAGTTCCAGAAACTGGGCCAGTATCGTGCCTACCTCGAGGCGGTGTTTTCCCAGACCCGAGTAGGTGTCGATGAAGAGAAGGGCATCGTTGCGGAAACTCCGCCGGTCAAAAGGGCCGAGGGGAGTGCCGATGACCAGGAGGTAACGGACGAAGCGATCCAGATCCCGTTTGATAATGGCGGATAGCAGCAGGACGATGGACTCCCGGGTCTGGAGATCCAGCCGTCCCACGATTCCGAAATCGAGAAAGCCGATCTTGTCGTGGCCGAGGATGAGGACGTTGCCCGGATGGGGATCGCCGTGAAAGAGCCCCAGGTCAAGGATCTGCCGGAGAACGGCCTCGCACCCCTTCCGGGCGAGGAAAAGCCGGTCGGCCTGAAGCAGGTCGGAGGTGACGTCCAGATTGGTTACCTTTTCCCCCTTCAGGTACTGCTCCACCAAAACCCGCTTGGCACACAGTTCCCAGTAGGCCTTTGGGATCACGATATGAGGATCGTCGGCGAAGGCCTCGTGGAAACGGGTAAGATGATTTCGCTCGTAGGTGAAATCCATCTCCCGGGTAAGGACCTTCTCGAATTCCCTAACCACCCCCACGGGATTCGCGATGCCGAAATCGGGAAAGTGACGCTCCAGTTGCTGAGCAAGATAATAGAGGATGTCGATATCCGCTTCGACGGTCTTTTCGATGCCCGGGCGCCGGATCTTGACGATGACCTCTTCGCCGTTCTTCAAAACCGCCCGGTGCACCTGCGAAATGGACGCCGCTGCCAGAGGTTCGGGGTCAAGGGAAGAAAGGACCACAAGGGGTTCCTTCCCCCAGGCGTCAGTGAGAATCTCCTGCACCACCTCAAAGGAAAAACCCGGGACCCGGTCCTGGAGCCTCTGAAACTCCTGGACATACTCCACCGGCACCAAATCTGGACGGGTACTCAGGATCTGCCCCAGCTTGATAAAGGTGGGACCCAGTTCCTCCATGGCCATGCGGATTCTCTTGGGTGTGGTAAGGACTTCCTGCCCCACCTCTTTGGAGGAGAGGTGGAGGAACTGTTTTCCCCGCTCGATTGAGGCCTCGATCCTCAGGCGGTCGAGGATATCCCCGAACCCGTATTTGATGATGACCCCGAGAATCTGCTGGAAACGGCGGATGTTCTTGTAGGTCTTGTCAATCCTTGGGAGCATCCTGTTTCCTGAGACGTTTCAGCTCACGCTTGATCTCACGCAGATCTTCCTTGATCATCTCCACCTCAGAACGGGTAGGGATGTCCAGGCCCGTCAGGATCTTTTTCATCTCCTGCCCGAACCGGCTGGTCCACTCCTCTCGTCCCTTCTCGAACCGTTTGGCGATCTCTTCCGCCAGGGTCTTGGAACGCGATCCTGAGATCTCTCCCTTCTCCACCAGATCGTCCACGAATTTCTTGACCTTCTCTTCGGTCATGGCAAACAGGCCTATCCCAGCCTTCAGCAACGTATCGACAAGGTCCTGGCGCTTATCATTCGGCATAACACATCCCTCCATGGGTCATAAAGTTTCATCTTGAATCCTACCATCCCGCACGTCCGCACGCAAGACGAAAAGAAGATGAAGCCTGAGGGGAGTCAGACCAAAGGTGGAGGTCAGATACTTGTGACCTTCCATAGAGTCTTGACAAAGGTTCGGCTCGATGTTAACTTAACAAACGTTCAATAAGTTTACGGCGGAAGTGTCAACTTTAATCTTCGGGGAGGAATCATATGTCGGTGAATCGGGAGCTGATCGGG
>JAOZMY010000141.1 GCA_029934085.1 bacterium
CGGGAATGGGAATGGTATTCTGGATGGTCCTGTCCTCCTATGTTATCTCAGTTGGCTTATAAACCTATATATACTATGACAAAAAGCCTGTTTAGTCAACGAAAAAAAGGCATTTGCGGCAATACCGTACCCCCCTTCCAGTCCGGTTTTCGCTTTTCAAAGAAGGCTTGCATGCCCTCTTTCCCGTCGTGGCTGAGGAAGGTGAGAATGCTGCTTAAGGCCTCGTAGGTTTCGCCGAAACAGGTGAATTTCCTGTAATAACAATCTGTTATCCTGCGATATATCCAACACGATGGGAGGGTCAAAAGAAAAAACGAAAAAAAGCTTGACATTATTGTTAGGCATTGCTAACATTATAAATGTTAGGCAAGACTAACTCTAAATAAGGAGGAGAAGAATGAGATTAAGCGAAGCAAAAAAGGGGGAAAAGGTTAAAATTCTATCTATAGGGAATCGGGGCGGGACTACAAGAAGAATGGTGGAAATGGGGGTGACCCGGGGAAGTGCTGTGGAGGTAACAGGAGTGGCCCCTTTCGGTGATCCCATCGATGTCAGAATCAGAGGGTACCAACTTTCTTTGAGAAAAGAAGAAGCTGAAGCAGTTGAGGTCGAACCCATTCAATAAGACAATATTGGCATGGAAGTGAAATATAAAGAAGGAGAAGAGACAATGTCTTTAAGTGATGTGCCAACGGGGGAAAAAGTCCGCCTTGTGGATGTCATGGCCGGGAGGGGATTGAAGATGAGATTAGCTGCCATGGGATTGCTTCCGGGAATCGAAATTACTATGGCTCAAAACGGAGGAGCGGGACCCGTCGTGATCTACGTTCGAAACGGGAAAATGATCTTGGGACGGGGAGCAGCCAGGAAAGTAAAAGTAAAAATTTTTTAGCCGATATGTTTGGTATGCCTAACATTAGTTCTGGGCGGTTTAAAATTGGGCAGGATTACGGAAAAGTATTTTTTTGGAACTTATGTTAGGCATCCCGAACTTTTGTCTTTTGAGAGGGAGGATCAATTCATGGAAAGAAGTGAAATCGTTATCGCTTTGGCCGGTAATCCAAACGCGGGGAAAACCACTTTGTTTAACCAGATCACCGGAGCACGGCAACATGTTGGCAACTACCCTGGCGTCACGGTTGAAAAAAAGGAAGGGTACACCACCGTCAACGGAAAGACCGTCAAAATCATCGATCTCCCCGGTACCTACAGCCTGAGCGCCACCTCGCTGGAGGAAAAGATCGCACGGGATTTTATCATCCATGAAAAACCCGATGTGGTAGTGGATGTCGTGGACGCCTCCAATCTCGAACGGAATCTTTATCTTGCCGTCCAGCTCTTCGAACTCGATGTCCCCGTGGTGATCGCGCTAAATATGACGGACGTGGCCAGAAATAGGGGAATCCGGATCGACGTCAAAAAACTTTCCGAGTTGCTCCGGGTTCCGATCGTCCCGACGGTGGGAACCAAAGGAAAAGGGGTGGACGTGCTTTTGAAAACCGCGGTCGAACGGGCGGAAAAACCCTTCTCGGGTGGAATCAAAATCCCCTATGGGAACGATCTTGAGGCTGCCATTCAGAGGATCAGCCATCTTTTGAAAAGCCGCGGTTGGATACTTCCGGGATACGATGCTTACTGGCTGGCCATGAAGTTTCTCGAAGGGGACGAAGACGTATTAAAAAAGATGAAAGCCTCTTTTTCCGAGGGGTTCGACGCCCTCGAGAAGGAGGTCGATGCGGAGAAAAGGCATCTTCAAGAACTCTTGGGAGACGATCCGGCTATCCTTTTTGCCGATCGGAGGTATGGTTTTATTTCGGGGGCTTGCGCGGAGGCGGTGCGCCTCTCTCCGGAAGCACGGCATACAATATCGGACAAAATCGATGCTGTCGTCACCAATCGAGTGCTCGGACTCCCCATCTTCCTGCTCCTCATGTATCTCGTTTTCCAGTTGACGTTCACCGTGGGAGCTCCTCCCATGGACTGGATCGATGCGGGGTTTGGCTGGCTGGGTGAATTCGTTTCCGGGTTGTGGCCCCCGGGGTCTGAGAGCGCCCTTAAATCCCTCCTCGTCGATGGGATCATCGCCGGTGTGGGTGGCGTGGTCATCTTCCTGCCCAACATCCTCCTCTTGTTCCTGGCCATCGCCGTTCTGGAAGATTCCGGCTACATGGCACGTGCCGCCTTCATCATGGACAGGCTGATGCACAAGATAGGGCTCCACGGGAAAAGCTTCATCCCGCTCCTTCTGGGATTCGGCTGCACCATTCCCGCCGTAATGGCCACCCGGACCATCGAGAACGAGCGCGACCGGCTGACTACGATTCTTGTGTCTCCCCTCATGAGCTGCGGGGCGCGATTGCCGATTTACGCCCTTATCATTCCCGCTTTTTTCGCTCCAAAATGGCAAGGGCCCATGCTCTGGACGATTTACACCATTGGAATCGTGATGGCCATCCTGCTGGCCAAACTTCTGCGCGCAAAGGTGTTCAGGGGCGAAACGGCCCCCTTCGTCATGGAGCTTCCCCCCTACCACATGCCCACTCTCAAGGGTGTCCTGATCCACATGTGGGAGAGGGGATACCTTTTTCTCAAAAAGGCGGGAACCGTCATCCTGGGGGTTTCCGTCCTCCTGTGGGCCATTACGAGCTATCCTAAACCCGAGTCCTTTCCCGAACGCATAAGGACCCAGGAAGCCGCCGTTGAAGAGGCCTACAAGAAATCCGTCACGGATATAGCGGATGCCCTTAGAGTTCCCAACCCCGAAAAGCTTGTCGAGATCCTGAAGGAAGAAGCGTCTCCGGACGCACTGGGTGGTAAGGGCCGGTTATTTCTGGAAACCGTGGCGGAAATCCGGAAGATCACATCTGGGTTCACGGCCCGGACAGAGGTACTTGATGAAGACAGCCCGGCTTACGCGGAAGCGGTGAAAAACAGAAACGAGTCATTCGAAACATTGAGGAAAAAGGCCCCGGGGGCATTCGAACTGGCCCGGCAATACGTCGAAAGTGCCGAAGCCGACTATCAAAAGGGCCTTGCCGAGCTTGATAACCTACGGGCCGCTTACGCGTTCGACTACTCCATAGCGGGAAGAATCGGGAACCTTCTGGAACCGATCATGCGACCTTTGGGGTTCAACAAGAAACTGGCCACACCCATGATCGGAGCCATTGCCGCCAAAGAGGTTTTCGTGGCCCAGTTAGGCATCGTTTATGCCGTCGGCGAGGCGGACGAGGAATCCGGTACGCTCCGGGAGAAACTTCAAAAAGAATATTCCCCGTTAACGGCCTTTTGCATCATGCTCTTCCTTCTCATCAGCATGCCCTGCATCGCCACGTTCGCCGTCGTCAAAAGAGAGACGAATTCATGGAAATGGCCTCTCGTCCAGGCTTTTGGCCTCACGGGGCTCGCTTACGTGCTTACCTTGATCGTATATCAGGTAGGAAAACTCTGGATTTAACATGGAAAGGAGGTGATCCGTTTATGGAATGGATAATCACCGCGGGAATATCGGGGATTTCCGGGTATCTCCTCGTTCGACACGTCGTGTCAACCTTCAGGGGAACCGGGAAGAAAGGGGAGTGCGGGGGCAATTGCAGCGCCTGCGCGTCCTGCAAACTGATGCCGGGCTCGTCCGGTAAAAACTGATTCAATAGCTCAAAGGGAGGATTTTATGTCGGTGCTGATCATTGGAGGAGACGATTTGGGGCAAATCTACGAGAAACTCCGAGATGCGGGGGCAACGAGCATCACCCATATCAGGGGTCGTAAGGAAAGGGGAGGAAAGGAAACCCGAAAACTCATCCCCAAACGATTCGACCTGATGATTCTGTTCCACAACTTCGCCAATCATCAATTGGCGAGAGTGGCGAAAAAAGAAGCGAAGAAGCGGGATGTTCCCATTGTCTATACTCGCCGTTCCTGGAGCTCCATCCACCGGGAACTCAGGAAACGTTACCCGCACCTTGTCAACAACCATTTCAGGAAAGGAGGGATCCGATGAAAACGGCGGTAATCGCTATCTTTTTGGTAGGCGCCC
>JAOZMY010000142.1 GCA_029934085.1 bacterium
CTGGCCACCCACGATCTCGAGGCGGGACACTTCCGAACGGGCCTGGGGCAGGATATCTACACCCAAGAGATCCAACCGCTGGGCCATTACAACCATCTGGACATCCTCAACACGGTGCGGCGGGAGGGAAGCATCAAGGCAGCATTGCCCGTGCTCGATATTCATGACGGCATCATCTACGCCTGCGAGAAGCACAACGTGCCCTACGTCCTGGCCGGTTCTATCCGGGACGATGGTCCCCTGCCTGAAGTCATCGGCAACGCCTATGAGGCCCAGGACGCCATGCGGGTCCACGCGCGGCGGGCCACCACTGTGATTACCCTGGCCACCATGCTCCACGCCATCGCCTTTGGCAACATGACCCCCAGTTATCACGTAGAAGAAGACGGCACGGTGCGTCCTGTTTTCTTCTACATCGTGGACATGAGTGAGTTCAGTGCGGATAAACTGGCCAATCGGGGATCGGGCCAGGCCGTAGCCATCCTCACTAACGTCCAAGACTTCATGATCAATCTGTGGAACAATCTGGCGAAACCCACACCTTCCTGCGACTGATGAAAAGGGACAAGATAAAGATTATTGGCATTCCCACGGATCTGGGTCAGAAACAGAGGGGAGTAGATGTGGGTCCCAGTGCCGTTCGCTACGCAGAGCTTGCACCCCGCCTCGAAGAACTCGGATATATGGTCCAGGACGCGGGGAATATTTCAGTTCCTATCCGGGGATGTCTCCAGTGCGAAGACCTGTTGCCCGCCATCCGCGAGGCCTGTACTAAGGCCTACGCAGCCGCCCGTGATGCCGAATCTGAAGGATGGCTTCCCATCTTTCTTGGAGGGGATCACTCCATCGCCATCGGCACCATCGGCGGTATGGCAGATGTCTCACCACTCGGGGTCATCTGGGTGGACGCTCATGGTGACTTCAACACACCAGAAACCTCCCGGTCCGGCAACATCCACGGGATGGCTCTGGCTGTCCTGACGGGTCTGGGATTCCCCGAATTGGTCAACATCGGCAAGAAAGGAAGAAAAATCAACCCTGAAAACGTGGTCCTTATCGGCGTTCGGGACCTGGACCCTGAGGAAAAGACGTTACTGAAAAAAAGCGGCGTCACTATCTATACCATGCGGGACATCGACGAACGTGGTATCAGCGTTGTCACCCACGAGACATTGGAACACCTCAAGCACATGGAACGGATCCACGTGAGCTTGGATATGGACAGCCTCGATCCCATGGTCGCCCCAGGCGTGGGCACGCCTGTCCCCGGAGGGCTGAGCTATCGGGAGGCCCACCTGCTCATGGAGATCATCGCCGACATCCACGCTCCCGTGTCTATGGATATCGTGGAGATCAACCCCATTATCGACCTGAAAAACAAGACCGCGGAGACGGCCGTGGATCTCGCCGTGTCACTGTTCGGGAAGACCATCCTATAAACCCACACCATTTTACCGCTGAGGGAGAAATTGAACGTCTCCTCGGCAAAGGGAGACAATATGAAATTTTTAGATATTCTCAGAAAACTGGGAATCCTGCGTTTCGGTACAAAAACAGGCACCTACCACAATGCGAAAGAGATGCCGGACGAGTTTCTCATGGACGATGTCTACAACGCGGAAAAAGACCTTACGCACCTTAGCGATTTCAAAAGGAAAAAGAAAGATAAGAAGTCCGGTACTTGAAGACTGAAGGCTGAAGATTGGCTACGAAAACGGCTCCGCTGCCCCTCAATGCAACGAGCCGCAGACCTCCTCCACCACATCCAGTAACCGGCCGCTCTCGATGAGGTCACGGATGGCTCGGATATCCTCGTGATACCGGCGATCTTTCTCAATGGGGGGAACAACCTCACGAATCAGTTTGTAGGCCGCCTGGATCCCAATCCCCGGCTTCATGGGTTCCAAAAAGTAAAGCCCCTGACTTGAAGCAAGGATCTCCATGGCCAGAATGTGCTCCACGTTCTCAATTAGTTCATGCACCTTTCGTGCCGCCGTGGTCCCCATGCTTACGTGATCCTCCTTGTCCGAGGAGGTAGGGATGGAATCAACACTGGCGGGGGAAGCCAGGATCTTGTTTTCCGAGGCGAGAGAAGCCGCCGAGACCTGGATCATCATGAGCCCGGAGTGAAGCCCCCCTTTGTCCGTCAGGAAGGGGGGAAGGTCGCTAAAAACCGGATTCAACAGCTTTTCGATACGCCGCTCGGAGATTCCTCCCAGTTCACTCATAGCGATTCCCATAAAATCAAGGGCAAAGGCCACCGGTTCCCCGTGAAAGTTCCCTCCCGATTCTACCTTGTCTTTCTCGGGAAAAACCAGGGGATTGTCCGTGGCGGCGTTGATCTCGATGGTCAAGACATTTCGAACGTATCGCAGCACGTCCCGAACCGCCCCGTGGACCTGGGGAATACATCGAAGGGAATAGGCATCCTGAATTCGGGGGCAATCCTTGTGGGAAATGGTGATTTCACTCTCCTTCATCAGTTTATGGAAATTCTCCGCCACCTCCATCTGGCCGGGATGGGGACGAACCGCCTGGATATCCGGGTCGAAGGCCGTCAATGTTCCTCGCAAGGCGTCCAGGGTAGCCGCCCCGACGATGTCCGCGATCTTCACCAACCGTTCCGCCTTAAGAAGACCGAGAACACCCACAGCCGTCATGGTCTGGGTCCCGTTGATCATTCCCAGGCCCTCTTTCGCCTTCAACCGGATCGGCTCCAGACCAGCACGATCTAATGCCTCCCGACCGGGGAGCCTTTCCCCTTTATAAAAGGCCTCCCCCTCGCCGATGAGCACAGACGCCAAGTGTGCCAAGGGGGCTAAATCACCCGACGCTCCGACCGATCCCTTCTGGGGCACGACGGGATGGACTTGATGATTCAACAGGTCGATAAGCTGCTGAACCAGCTCCAAACGAACCCCCGAGTTCCCCCGCGCGAAAAAGTTGGCCCTGAGTGCCATCATGGCACGAACCTCGGATTCGGAGAAAGGTTCCCCCACGCCGGTGCAATGACTTCGGATTAGGTTTTCCTGGAGCTGCTCGATTTGACTTGCATCGATAACTACATTCGACAAAGCGCCAAAACCGGTATTAACACCATAAATGCGCTTTCCCTCTTTCACCGCCTTCTCGATACACGCCCGCGAGGCTCGAATCCTCTCCTCCGCCTCCCCTGAGAGAGAAACTTCCTCCCCTTGAACGGCAATCTGATAAACCTCTTCCGGCGTCAGACTAAATCCATCCAGCACCACCATTTTGCTATCCCTTATTTATTGGATCCGTTTTCATGTTTTTCTTCCATCCGCTTGAAAAAATCCCTATAGATTTGATAAGGCTCCGTTTCTTCATAGGGGATTTCCTGGATGGGAATTTTATTAAAATCGTAGATTACGGCTCCGGGACATGAAAGAAGAATAGGGGAATGGGTCGCGATGATGAATTGTGCATGTCCCGCCTTCCCCATGGTATCCAAAAGCCTCAAAAGCTCCAATTGGCTTTTCGGCGAAAGGGCCGTTTCCGGCTCATCCATAAAATAGAGCCCCTCCCTTTCATAACGCGCCTTGAAAAAAGCCAGGATCGACTGACCGTGCGATTGGGTCATCAGTGATTTCCCACCAAAGTAGTCCAAGATGTCTGGGGTTTCATCCGCCCATTCATCCAGAAGCTGGGCAAAATCCTGAAAGTGTTCGGAAGCAAAGAACGACCCAGGGACCGGATCTCCGATCCACTCCACGGATATGGCCCGGTAAAGCTTATCCTCGTAGAGGTTTTTTTCAAATCTCCTCCGGGTCTCGCCGTGCCAGATATGGATCCCGCATTTGTGCGAAATGGCCCTGAGAAGGGTCGATTTCCCCGAACCATTTTCTCCGATGAAAAAGGTTACGGGTGTTTTAAATTCAACTTCTTCCGTTTTTTGTAAGATTTCGAGGCTGAAGGGATAATACTTTTTCGTGGGAAACTTTTCATGAAGCAACATAACCTTTTT
>JAOZMY010000143.1 GCA_029934085.1 bacterium
AGAATCTTAAAGAGGAGCTTGCGCGGCTGGAAAAGAAATACGCGGAGCTTTCCAGTGTCTTCACGCCGAAGTATCCGAAACTGAAGCGTATCCAGTCAGAGATTAGGTCGTTGAAAAAGCAGATAGCCAAGGAGAAGCGCCTCATTATTGCGACCATAAAAAACCGCTACCAGACTGCTGTCAAGAATGAGAGGATGCTGAAAAAAGCCCTTGAGGAACAGAAGAAAAAGGTGGCAAGCTTGAAGCGTATGGCCATAGATTATAAGATACTTAAGCGGGAGGTTGAAACCAATCAACAAATCTATGAACTCCTGCTCCAGAAATCCAAGGAGTTGGACGTGGAGGTTGGGATCAAGTCGTCCAACATCCATCCCATCGATAAGGCCCTTGTTCCCATGTTTCCTTTTAAGCCGAATCGGTTCAAGAACATGGTTCTTGCCATCTTTATGGGACTGTTTTGCGGAATTTTCGGAGCTTTTGTAATCGAGTATTTCGATAACACCTTTAAAACCCCTGAGGAAGTGGAACGACATATTGGCCTCCCGATCCTTGGGACCATTCCGCATATTTCCCTAAAAAAGAGTTCAGAAGAGAGCAAAAAGGGTATCGAACAAGAGGCGCTTCGGAATCCCCGATCCGCTGTGGCTGAGGCGTTTCGGATGATTCGGACCTCATTAATGTTGAGTGCTGCTGGATCGCCGCCAAAGATTCTGTTGGTTACAGCGCCGCAAGCTGGTAACGGGAAGTCTTTCGTAAGCTTTAACTTGGCAGTTGTTTATGCCCAAATGGGAGCCAAGGTTCTCTTGCTGGACTGTGATTTGAGAAAACCCCGCCTTCATAAACTGCTTAAGACGTCTTCGAACCCGGGACTCAGTAATTTTCTGTCCGGTAAGATGGATCTCAAAACAATTACGAAGTCGGTTGGAAAGGACCTGAATCACGGGCTAAAAATCGATTTTATCCCTTCCGGGGCCATGCCCCCGAATCCGGTGGAGCTTTTGAATTCACAGATCCTGACGGATGTCCTTGATAGGTTTAGAGATACTTACGATATCATTATTATGGATTCCCCTCCCGTCGTAGGGTTTGCGGATTCCCTTGTGTTGAGCCGAATCGTGGACGGAACCTTGCTGGTCATTAGGAACGAACAGACCCCACGCCCCATGTCGCGGCACTGTTGTGATCTTCTCTTCCAGGTAGACGCGAAGCTCCTTGGGGCAGTAATCAATGATATCAAGGTGCGAAAAGGCTCCTATTATTACGGGAAGTATTATAGTTATTATCACTACTATTATGGAAAGTATTATACCGAGGACGGGAAGCCCGAATTAACTGGGAAGGTAGCCTGATCTCCCCCTCGAACAAGCTGGTGCGTAAGTTGATTTTCTGATGGCGGACTACACCCATTTAGCTCAGAGAAAAAACTCCGGTCTTACTTTTTTTCTCAAGGGATCGGCCTTGGGAATGCTTGTTTTTCTTCTGGTTCTCGTGGGAATTCTTTTGGCCGCGGAAATCATCAAAGTTTTACCCTCGTCCAACTTGGAAGTAAAATTCCTGAAGGTCACCAAGGTGAACCCCTTCGATGATGAAGGCTGGTATGCCCTTGGAAGGATAGCCTATTACCTGGGGGATTATCCGAGGGCGGAAGAGGCCTTTGGCCGGACCCTGACCATAAATCGATTGTTCTATCCCGCCTGGATTGATCTTATGTGGTTGTCGTTGAGAGATTCCGATCAAGAACGTGAAGTCATTAATCTGATAAAAGCCATAGATTCACTGAATCCGATGGATAACCGCGTCCATTGGGAAATCCTGTTGAAGGCGATGACCTTGGACGCAGGTTGGGCGCGTGATGTGGCCTTGGGAGAGATTGAGCTTTTGTTGCCTTTGGAGAGGAACCGGAGGATGCAGCTTTTTAGAATGGCCAGTATGCTTTTGGGGAGTGATGACGCCCTTTTAACCTTTGTGCCTGGAGACCGTGCGGTCAAGACAAGGCTTCTGCCATATTTTCTTTACATAAGTAAACGGCCGGATCTGGCCATGACTCTCTGGGATGAAATCTGCGCGCGGGGATGGAAGAGTAACGCGTTGTTCAAAACCATGATCAAAGGACTTTTTTATAATAAGAGTTACGAGGTGTCTTGGAAACTCTGGACCAATAGGTTCAAAAACGAATACAAGGAAAATCTTGTTTTCAATGGCGGGTTTGAGAGGAGCTTCCTGAGTTACGGATTTTCGTGGCATTACCAGGGGAAGGTCAAGGGTGTCAAGAGGGTGAGATTCGTTCATTTCTTCAAGGCGGAGGGGAGGCGTTCTTTTTCTATTGAATTTGACGGGGAACACAACCCGAATGTTATGAATCCATATCAGTATATCTATCTCAATCCCGGTGATTACGTTCTTAAGGCCTTGCTGGCGACAAAAGGGGTGACAGGAGCGAGCGGGTTCTATGTAGAAGTTTCCGGCCCGCGGTTTAGGGTGACGTCGGAAGAGGTGAAGGGAGACACGGCATGGAAGAAGATAGAGATGCCCTTTACCTTGAAGTCTCCCGGATTGTACCGTCTTAGTCTTCGAAGGAACGCCACAAAGAAGTTAAATCGCTTTCTCGATGGCCAGGTTTTTTTTGATGGTGTCCGCCTGGTAAGGTTAAATGAGTAGGAAGGCGCTCAAAAAGATCCTCGGGGATGTCGGATCGGGCAAGGATATTATCCCCCTTTTTTTGGAGGCCCGACGGTCTCCTTCCCAGGTTTACTGTGCGCTAAAATCTTTTCTTGAAAGTCCCGATAAAACGCTGGTCCGAAAGGTCGCAGCAAAATACAAGGTTAGCCCCCAATATCTTTATGACAGGATTAGTGACATCGTTGAAAAGGTTGATAGGTTCCGGGAGACGAATCCCTATGCCGTATTAAACCTCACCTTTCATGCAGATGCTAAGGCAATACAGAATAATTGGAAGGCCTTACAAAAGAAGTGGCATCCCGACAGGCAGGGCGGAGGAAACGATAGCCTGTTAATGACCCAAAAAATCAATGACGCTTATCAGATCCTCAAAACCCCAGAGTCGCGCAAAGCCTACGATAAACAGTATGCCCCGTTTCTTGCAATCGCGAAAGATATTGAAGATCATTCTTCCCATTCGTTTCAACGCAGGGAACGTCGTTTGGCTTTGAAGGTGTTTTTAATCGGGGGGGTGCTTTTTATTGTCACGCTTTCGTATCTATGGTCTTTAAGGTCACATCATCCAGCTCAGTCTGTAAAAACTACGACAAATTACATGAATAAGAAGACCCGGGAAATCGATCAGGTGACGCAAGTTCGCAAAGAGCCGGAGGCACGTGAGGTTGTGGAGACATATGTCGCAAAAGGGAAGACATCCGTTCCGTCTGTTTCAGAGCTTCGCGACGTGCCGCGGGAGGTACCTCGGGCGAAGCGTGAGATGAAAGCGGCAAAAAAAACGGCAGAGAAAAAGCCTCTTATTGTTAAAGAATCTTTTGACGGCGCGCGTTTAACGGATAAGGCTCGTGAGACTTCAAAAGAGAAGCACGTGAGAAAAAGAGTGACGTGTCTTGCCGCTGACATCCAAGGGGGAAAGATCTTATCTTACCATACCTCTGTTGATTATGTTTTTTCTACTCCCCTTGGCGGAAGCCGCGGAAAGGGGTTTCCTCATGTCGGAGGCCATGCCAATTTCAGGGGACGGGTTACCCTTGTGCAGGCGGAGAAAAAGCAGAAAAAACAGGTAAATGGGAAGGTGGCGTTTCGTCAGGTGGAAAAAGAGACAGAAGGCCCCTTTGGTGAGCCCGGAAAGGTCGTGAAGAAGTATTTTGAGTGCTATTGCCGCGGAGATGACAAGGGGCTTTTTTCTCTATTTGATGAAAATGCTGTCGAAAATGGGATTCCTGTAAGGGACGCGATAAATAATTACAAGGCCTTTTTTCGGTGTTTGAAAGT
>JAOZMY010000144.1 GCA_029934085.1 bacterium
CTTAGGCCTTTTGCCTCATTGTTTTTAGGGGAAAACTGTTATAAAAAGGGATGAATTTGATGAAAGGAAACGGGTGTATGAAGGAACAATCGGAAAAGGGGGGCAAGGTATATCTCATCGGCGCGGGGCCGGGGGATCCGGGACTTTTAACCATTAAGGCGAAGGAAATTCTCCAAGCGTGTGACGTGGTCGTCTACGATTATTTGGCCAATCCCACGTTTCTGGAATACGTGGGGGAGGAGGCTGAGGCGATTTATGTTGGGAAAAAGAGTTCCCAGCACACCCTATCCCAAGAGGAAATCAACAAGCTTCTCGTGGACTTAGGAAAACAGGGGAAAAGGGTTGCGCGGCTGAAGGGGGGAGATCCCTATATCTTCGGGCGGGGAGGTGAGGAGGCCCAGGAGTTAGGGGAAAACGGGATTCCTTTCGAGGTTGTTCCTGGGATTACCTCTGCCATCGCCGCGCCGGCCTATGCGGGGATTCCCCTGTCTCATCGGGATTTTACCTCGACCATCGGAATCGTGACGGGGCATGAACGCCCCGACAAGGAAAAGAGCGCCATCGACTGGGAAGGCCTGGCCCGTTCCATGGGAACCCTCGTGTTTCTCATGGGGGTCAAAAATCTTTCGAACATTTGTCGGAATCTCATGGACCATGGTCGTTCCCCCGAGACGCCTGCCGCTATGGTTCGATGGGGCACGACGCCCAGACAGCAGGCCGTGACGGGAACCCTCGCCACCATGCCTGAAATCGTGGAAAAGGCGGGGATTAAACCCCCGGCCATTCTCGTCGTGGGGGAGGTGGTTACCCTCCGCGATTCGCTGAACTGGTTTGAGAGGCGCCCCCTGTTTGGAAAGCGGATCGTGGTGACCCGGGCGCGCGCCCAGGCCAGCGACATGCGGCGCAAACTGGAAGACCTTGGGGCCGAAGTAGTGCAGTTTCCTACAATCCGGATCCAGCCTCCGTCCTCTTGGTCCCCCGTTGACGAGGCCGTTGAACGGCTGAATGATTTTGACTGGGTGATATTTTCGAGTGTTAATGGAGTAAAATTCTTTTTCGAGAGACTCTTTCAGAAGGGGAGGGATGTCCGGGATCTGGGTGGTAAGTCCATCGCGGCCATCGGGCCTCAGACGGCGAAGGAACTCGAGTCTTACGGCCTTCGTGCCGATCTCATCCCAAATGACTACAAGGCGGAGGGGCTGTTAGATGTCTTTACCGATGAGGAGACTCGCCGTATCCTCTTTCCCAGGGCAAAGGTGGCGCGGGAGGTCCTCCCGGAGACGCTCCGGAAGCGGGGGCATCACGTGGAGGTTGTTCCTGTTTACGAAACGGTGATGGAGAAGCCCGACGAGGATGTTATGCGCTCGATTCTTTCAGGGGACGTGGATGTTATTACCTTTACGGCCTCCTCCACAGTTCACAATTTTGTGGAGATCATGGGGGGAAAAGAGAAGGTTCAGGTGTTGCCGGGGACGATAAAGATGGCCTCCATCGGACCCATTACCAGCCAAACCCTGCGGGACTATGGGCTGCATGTCCACATGGAGGCCCCCGTCTATACCATCGATGGCCTGATCCAGGAGATCATCACGAATCTATCCTCGTAAATTCGTTCGCAGGTGTCTCTACGACGCGTGATCAGTAATGGGTGCCGCTGCCTTGCTGGTCCATCTGGTGGCCGATGACCGCGCCGCCTAACGCGCCAGCGAGCGCGCCGAGAATGGCGCCATTCCGCACGCTGTGCTTGTGTTTATGGTTCAAATTGTTACCGATAACCGCGCCGCCGATGGCACCCAATGTGCCCCCATAGAGGGCGCCCCTCTGTGTATTGTTCATGCTGTTCATCGTGCTACATCCGGTAATGCCCGCCGTAAAAAACCCCAACAATACGATAAAAATCACGACTCTCTTCATGGTTGTCTCCTTTTTCCCTTTTTGTCATTAAGACGTTAAAAGCGATTGGTTTATTCAATTGCAATTTCCAGGTAAATTGTTTATATTGAACGCGAAAAAAACTGATAATCGAATAACCGAAAGGAGGCTGTTATGGTACAGAAGGCGGAAAAAATATGGAAAGACGGCAGACTCATTCCCTGGGATGAGGCCAATGTCCATGTCCTGACCCATACCCTTCATTACGGACTCGGTGTCTTTGAGGGGATTCGGTGTTATGAATGTGCGGATGGCCGTTCAGCCGTCTTTCGGTTAAGGGAGCATGTGGTTCGACTGCTCAATTCCGCCAAGATCGGCGAGATGGAAATCCCTTTTACCGTGGAGGAGATTGAGCAGGGAATCAAGGATACCCTGAAGGCCAACAACCTCAAGGAGGGGTATATCCGCCCCATCGCGATTATTGGTGAGGGTGTCATGGGTGTTCACCCGCAGGACAATCCGATTGAGCTTTTTATCGTAACCTGGCCCTGGGGGGCTTACCTTGGGGAAGAAGGGCTGCGTAAAGGCATTCGGGTAAAGATTTCCTCCTTTACCCGCCATCACGTCAACATCAGCATGACGAAGGCGAAGATCTGTGGAAACTATGTCAACTCCATCCTCGCCAAGCGTGAGGCGGTGCGTTCCGGTTACGACGAGGCCTTGTTGCTCGATACGGAAGGGTATGTGTGTGAGGCATCGGGCGAAAACATCTTTATCGTGGAAGGCAATACCCTCAAGACGCCGCCCTTGACCTCCATCCTTCCCGGGATTACCCGGGATTCCATTATGACCCTGGCAAAAGACCTGGGACTGGATGTGGTAGAGCAGCGTTTCACGCGGGATGAACTCTACACGGCGGACGAGGCCTTTTTCTGCGGCACGGCGGCAGAGGTGACCCCGATCCGCGAGGTGGATGACCGAACCATCGGAAAGGGTTCGGCGGGCGATATCACCCTTCGGATTCAGGCGGCCTATTTCGACGTGGTCAAGGGGAAGGATGAATGGGCCGAAGGGAAATACACCCATTGGCGCGCCTACATCGATGAATAGACATGCCGCCAACCCTTATTATTGACGGCTACAATCTTATTCGAAATTCGCCAGCCCTGGCACAGATAGATCGACAGGATATCGAAGAGGGGCGGGAAGCTTTAATCTCCCGCCTCGCTGAGTACAGGAAGATACGCCGTTTTCCCATCATTGTGATCTTCGACGGAACGGGGTCTTATCACCTGTCATCCCAAGGGGAGACGCGGATGGGAATCAAGATTCTATACTCTCACAAAGGACAGACGGCGGACGAATTCATTATCTCCCTGGCAAGCCAAAAGGGCAGGGAAATGGTGGTCATCACCTCGGATAGGGGAATCTGTGATCGTCTTGGGAAAACGGATTGCCTTTGTGTGTCCGCAGAGGAATTCGATGCCAAGATCGACAACGCCCTCTATGAGCTCTACAAGGGCCAGAGTATGGAAGAAGAGGAAGATACCGATGTGGGACGCGCTCGGAGGAAAAAGGGCGCATCCAAACGTCTTCCAAAAAAGCTCAGAAGACAGAGAGATATTTTGAGAAAGCTGTAATCTCGTTTTTGTTCGTAAATCGGAAGGCGTTAGGTGTTAGGAGTTTTTTTAACTCTTCATGATTTACGCCTCACGGCCCTTTAGGCTAATCCCTTTTAATTTTCACCCTTTTTTCTTTTCCCCAATCTCGATTCTGTCCCGTTTAAGATCCGTTTGATATTTGCTTTGTGACGATAGATGATGAGGGCTGCCATAACGCAGGCGAGGACGAGATAAGACCGGGAATAGCCAAAGATCCAACCCCAGAAGGGCAGCAGAGCGGTCGCTGTGATGGAACCCACGGAGACCATGCGGGTTAGAAACGCCGCGACAAGAAAGCATAGGAGAGAAAGTCCCAAGGCCTTGGGCATAAGAATCATCATCACACCGATGGCCGTAGCAACTCCCTTTCCTCCCTTGAACTTCAGGTAGAGGGGGAACAGATG
>JAOZMY010000058.1 GCA_029934085.1 bacterium
AGCGATCGAAGATCTTTTCCAGTTCTTTGAGGGGAAGGAAGTGGATGAAGGGCCGGCCGTGGGGACAGGCGAGAGGCACTTTTTCGTTGACGACCTGGTCGAGGAGGGCGTAGGCCTCTGGAACCGAAACAGGATCCTGGCCGCGGCTGGCACTGTGGCACGCGATGGTAGCGAGAAACTTGTCCACCCGATCTGAGAGCCCCTCCATGGTAGGGGTTTCAGCAAATTCCTGGAGAAGCTCACGAACAAGGGATTCCGCCTCTTCCTGGCGCACCCACGCGGGCAGGGAAACGACCCGGAGGCTTCCCTCCCCGAAGGCCTCCAGGACGATGCCCATCTTCCGGAGAAAAGTGTCGGAGAGCTTGAAGATCGCCACCTCCCCCTCATCCAGGGAGAACACCACCGGCAGGAGGCAGCGCTGGGAAGGCAGGGATTTCCCGAAGGCCCGTTTCAGGCGTTCGAAGATCAGCCGCTCATGGGCGGCGTGCTTGTCCACGATGAAGATTCCCCCCTCATAGGAGGCCACGATGTAGGTGTTGGCTACCACGCCCAGGATTGTATAGTCCCGTGGTATCCCCGCAGGATGTTCGCGGGTGGGTTCCTGAACGATGGCCGGGGTGGAATAGGGTTCCGGCGCGGCCTCCGAGACGTGGGAAAATGGACGGAGTGGCGTGGAAACCGTTTCAAAAAGGGTCTTTCCCGCGACCATGGAAGGCTTTTGGGATTCCGGTACGGGCAGGGCCGGCGGGACATTCGCTTCCAGGGCCTCATGGACGGGGTTGGGACGGACGGAAAGGGCGGATGCCACGGTCTTTTGGATCCAACCCAGGGTTTCGTATTCCCGGGATAGCCGCACCTCAAACTTGGAGGGATGGACGTTCACATCCACCAGATGGGGTGGCAGGTCCAGGCAGAGGACACCGTCCGGGACGAACCCCTTCGGGGCTACGGAATGGTAAGCGGACAAAACGGCCCGGAGGATCTTCCGGTCCGTGATCCAGCGCCGGTTCAGGAAGAAGAAGATTCCCCGCCCCCGGCTCCGGATGAAGGGGGGCGTCGCGAGGATACCCCAAAGCCGGGCCCCTTCGAAGCGCGCATCCACCGGCGCCATGGATTGATCCAGGATGTCGGGCCAGATGCGGGTGAACCGGTCCTCGATCCGTTCCACGGCAGGGAGCGTCACGACACGTCTTCCCTCCTGAATAATCTCCATCTGAACGTCAAGATTCACCAGACTCAAGGCGTAGAAGGTCCGGAAGAGGTGAAACCCCTCCGTCCGATCGGACTTGAGAAAATGGCGGCGAGCCGGGGTGTTATAGAAGAGATTCCGCACCCGGACCACAGTCCCGGGTGCCATACCGCAGTCCCGCACCTGCCGGATACGCCCCCCTTCCAGGGAGATTTCCGTGCCTACCTCGTCCTCGCGGCGGCGGGTCATGAGCGTCATCCGGGAGACAGCAGCGATGCTGGGCAGGGCCTCACCCCGGAACCCGAGGGTCGCCACGCGGAGGATGTCCTCTTCCGAAGCGATCTTGCTGGTGGCGTGTCGTTCGATGCTCAGGAGGGCGTCGGAGCGAGACATGCCAATGCCATCATCCTCCACCTCGATGAGGCGTTTCCCCATCCTTTCGAGCCGTAGCACCACCCGACGCGTCTCCGCGTCCAGGGCATTCTCCACCAGTTCCTTCAAGACGGAGGCAGGACGCTGCACGACCTCGCCCGCCGCGATCTTGTGGATAACCGCTTCGTCGAGAAGATGAATCCGTCCCATGATGATGTCAAGGTAGCAGGTTCATCAGGAACAGTAAATAGTAATAGGCGAGAGGTCAGAGGGAGAGCCTCAGCTTCGAGCTTCAGCCTTCCCTATTCCACCACGATCTTGTCGGCGGGGTCGGTAACCACCTCACCAATCACGGCGGCGTCCTCGATGCCCTCGGCCTTGAGGGCCGCTACCAGAGTCTCCGCGTCGGCGGGATCAACCACAATCACCAGTCCCCCTGAGGTCTGAGCGTCGAAGAGAATGTCCCGGGTGATGGTGTCTATCTTCGGATCAAAGTCGACAAAGGCCTCGCGAAACGTCCGATTGTTGTAGGTACCGGCCGGAACAAGGCCCATTCCGGCGTAGTCGCGCGCCTCGGGATAAATGGGTATCGCGTCCGCGAAAAGGCGCACCCCCAATCCGCTGTCCACCACCATCTCACATAGGTGTCCAAGCAAACCAAATCCGGTGACGTCCGTGCAGGCATGGACCCGGAAGCGCTTCATGACCTCCGCCGCGCCCCGGTTCAGCATCGCCATCATCTTTGTCACCCGTTCGATAATCTCCGGCGAGGCCATCCCGGCCTTGATGGCCGTGTTGATGATGCCGGTGCCCAGCGGCTTGGTCAGGACGAGTCTGTCGCCCGCCCGGAATCCCTTCTTCGTCAGGATCTTCCGCGGGTGTACCAGTCCTGTGACAGACAGGCCGTATTTCAGTTCCTTGTCTTCCACGCTGTGGCCCCCCACGAGGGAAACCCCCGCCTCCCGCATCTTGTCCAGGCCGCCCTCGAGGATCCGGCGGAGGACAGAAAGCTCCATGTCTTTGAGAGGAAAGGCCACCAGGTTCATGGCCGTGACGGGGCGTCCCCCCATGGCGTAGACGTCACTCAGGGCGTTGGCCACGGCGATCCGCCCGAACTCGTAAGGATCGTCCACGATGGGAGTGAAGAAATCGACCGTCTGGATGAGGGCGACATCGTCGGTGATCTGGTAAACCCCCGCGTCGTCGGGCTCATTCAGACCGACCAGCACGTTCTCATCCGCCGGGAACGTCAAACCGCACAAGGCCTTCTCCAGGTCCCCCGGAGGCAGCTTGGAAGCTCACCCCGACCCGGACACGGTTTCAGTCAAACGCAGCTTCTTTTTGAATCCTTCAATCTCGATCATCCGTCCATTCCTCGTAGCCGTTAGGCGTTTTCAAGAACGCCCCCTTGATTTTCAGGTTGTTCCGATCGAAAATCTTCCTCACCTCGCTCTGGTCGTCGCACGAGACCATCAGGGCCATTCCGCAGTCGGAGCTGAGCTCCTTTGGCACGGGAATCACGTCGTATGTCATCCCCCGATCCTTCAAGGTGAATTCCGCTTTCATCACATCGTGGATCGAGTAGAGGACGAAAACGAGGGTCTCCTTGCCCTTCAATGGGAAACCAGCCACTTCAACGCCCCGAGAACTTCTTCCACCTCATTGACCGTCGTGGTCATCCCCATGGAAATCCGGACGCTTCCACGGGGAAACGAGCCGATGGTTCGATGGGCCGACGGCGCGCAGTGCAGCCCTGTCCGGACGCAGATATCAAAGTTTCGGTCCAGTTGGAAACCCACCTCCGAGGGGCTCATGCCGTCCACATTGATGGAAACCACGGCTGTCTGCCGCTCCGGGTCCTTCGGCCCATAGACACGGACGCGGTCCATCCGAAGAAGGCCCTCCAACAGTCGCCCTGTCATCTCCTTTTCGTGGGCGCGGATTTGGTCAACGCCCGCGGCCTCCAAGACCCGGATCCCCGCGGCCAGACCCATAAAATTGGGGACGTTTGGCGTGCCGCTTTCCAGCCGGTCCGGGAGGAATTCGGGCTGCGCCTCGAACTCCGAGTGGCTCCCCGTGCCGCCACGCATGAGAGGCTTCACCGGCTCCTTTCCCGTTTTGAGAATCAGCCCTCCCGTCCCCTGGGGCCCACGTAGGGCCTTGTGGCCCGTGAAGGCGAAGAGGTCCACGTCCAAGCGGGATAGGTCGATGGGCATGCAGCCCGCGCTCTGGGCGGCGTCCACCAGCAAATAGGCGGGGCCCTTGATCTCTGAAATGGCTTTTAGATCCACGACGGTGCCCACCACGTTAGAGGCGTGATTGACGACGAGCAATTTCGTTTGCTCCAGACGTATCGCCTTCGCCAGTCCAGAGATGTCGGCAGCCCCTTCCCTCGAAGAGGGGACCACCGTCAACTGGATGATCCCCCGCGCCTCCAGATCCCGCAGGGGCCGCATGACCGAGTTGTGCTCCATGGAGGTAGTCACCACGTGATCCCCCTGCTCAAGGATCCCGTAGATGGCCAGATTCAGGGCCTCCGTTACATTCTTTGTAAAAATGACCTGCCTGGAATCTGAAATTTTGAAGAAATGGGCCACGGTTTCCCGCGCCTCAAAGACTGCCCGGCTCGCCTCGAGGGAGAGGAAGTGCCCGGAACGGCCAGGGTTGGCGCTGAACTCGCGGAGCCCCTCAGCCACCGCGTCGATAACCTCCCGCGGCCTGGGGAACGAGGTCGCCGCATGGTCCATGTAAATCAGGTTTCGACGGGCCGGCATACCAACCCTCCTTCCGTGGGTAATTTACGGGATCACCACCTTGTCCGCCTGCATAAGGGCCGATGTGATATCAAACATGTTCGATGCCAGGCCGACTTCCAATTTATCTTTCCGGTTGAAAAAATCGAGGCACGTCCCGCACGACAGGATCTCGATTCCCATCTCCTCCAGTTCTTTCAAGGCATCGATGACCTCAGAGCCCTCTGTGGTCAGAAAAATCCCGCTGTTGACAAATATCATCCGTCGGGGTTTCGGGTCAACATCCTTGATGGTCTTTATGAATCCCTTGATGAGGATCCTTCCAAGGGCATCATCCCCCTGCCCCATCCGGTCCGTATGGATATAGACGGTAATGTTGGAAGAGGAAGCTTCCTCTTCCACTTCTGCCGATCCTCCGCCGGCGCCGCCTTTAATCACCTCGATGTGAAACTCGTTCCCTTTTTCCTCCACCCGGGTCTCGCACCCCTGGCTCGTGGCGAATCGCACCACGTTATCCTTGGAAATAGCGCTGTCCACGACCACGGTGAAGCTTCCTTCCGGCATTCCTTCCAAGGTCTTTTTCGTCATCAAGACCGGCTGGGGACACGCCATGCCTCGCGCGTCTATGATCTCACTCATTCCGTCTACCTCCATCCTTCATAATCCGGGAAAAGCGCAGGACCCTCCGGCTGAACCCTCGCCAGTCTCGGAACTCGTTTTCCCGCTTTTCTTCCCTCGACGTGGCGGTCTCCAGTAACACGAGCCGAATCGATTTTCGACCTCTCCGTTCCCTCAATTCTTCAACCCTTCCGCCGCGAGTGCCCCGACGATATCCCGCGCCCTCGTTTTCTCCTTTTCATCCAGCATCTCCTGGATGGGCGCGCCGTGGATGTCAAACGTTACCCCGTCGAAATAATCCATTCCTTTAGGGCGACGGGGCTGATTCAGATACACCTCAGGATAGACAACCCCCAACATGCCGAGAAACTCGTCGTTACGCTCCAGATCAATGCCCAAAGATTCCCACAACGGGTGCCTGTCCACCGTCATTCTGCTTCCCTTTCTATAGATAAATTTTATGATTATTATAGAATTAAGTTGTATGATGTCAAATCGGAAATTTTGATGTCATCCGTATAATACTATCGCCGTTACCAATAGAAAAAAGGGCGGGACACAGGTCCCGCCCTTGAGATTCAAGATTGCCCTTATTATCTCGTGGGGCTAAAAGAAAGCTTACGATGCTCCGCTTCCGTCAGCATGGCCTCCCACACCGCCCACGAAACGAAACAGGTGGTCTGAGTATTTTTCTTGTTCTTCTTCTTGAACTCCTTGGGAACCCGACTCATGAAGGCGCCATCGGGAAGCTGCACAGCTTCAAGATAGTAGAGGGCGTCCTCGATGGGCTTCCCACGGATACTGGCGGCGTTGAGCGCCAGGATGCTGTAGGCCGTCAATTCCGGATCCGGCGGCATCAGTTTGAAAAAGCAGAATCCCCCGTTATGCTGGAGCTGCACGTTCAGGAGCCACTTGACTCCTTTCCGAATGGAATCGTCATATCTGGGGATCCCGGCCTCGAGCATGGCATAGATGGCCCAGGCGGTGGAAAGGGACAGAGAACGCCCACCCTTCGGCACACCCCAGCCACCATCCTTGTTCTGAACAGACATGAGGTATTCGACCCCTTTCTTAACCATCATATCATCAATGGGCAGTCCTGCCGCCAAGAGGGCACGGATCGCTACCGCCGTGTAGATGGAAAGATTCGGGCCTTTTGGATTGGGTCCCCAGCCACCATCCTTCTTCTGAGTCTGCCAGAGCCAAGTTACGCCTTTCACGATGGCGTCCCTCCCTTTTTGGGCCTCGGCGAGAGTCCAGATGCAAAAGGCCGTGTGGGCAGTGTTGTTGTTCCAGGAACCATTCGGGTTCTGCTTTTTCAGAATAAAGGCAAGACCTCTCTCCGCCGCTGCTTCATCCTTCTTCGTTAGAAGCAAGGCACGCGTCGCCCACGCTGTCGTTTCGGCCTCCGTTTCCCCTTTCCCAGCGATTAACTGCCAGCCGCCGTCCGGTTGCTGCGTCTTCAAAATGTAATCGAGGCATTTATTCAAAACATCCTTCGGGGCCGCCATGGCTCCCTGGGTGGCACCAAGCAAAAAACACGCAACGATAATTCCAACAATTACTCCCTTTCTTCTCATATCCTCCTCCTTGTATGCTTTATAAAATTATCTATTACAATCCGGAAATTCCTTTACCCACCCCCTTTCCTTCAACTTTGTTATTCAAAACTCCTCTGTTTTCGGTGCATTATAAAAAACCATTTTACTTTTTTCAAGGAGAATAACATCTCATTTCTGTCTCGTTTGTGTCACACCTCCGTGGGCTTCCCGGACCTACCCTTCCCAACATTCCCTTAAATAGATATAATATAGGCATCATGCGGTGGAAATCGAAAGTCACATGGGATATCACCACATTCAAGAAGTTCCTCGTCATCCTCTTGGGGACCGCCATCTCCGGGTGGACCATTAACGCCCTAATCATCCCCCATCAATTCATGAGCGGCGGGGTTTCGGGGATTTCTCTCCTGGCCTACTATCTCGCCGGATTTCCCCCGGTGGGGTTGAGTATTTTGCTTTTGAACATTCCCATCTTCATCCTTGGATGGCGGGAGGTGTCTCTTCGATTTGTCGTCTTCAGCCTGGTGGGAATGCTGGGACTTTCCGGTTTCGTCTTTCTTTTCACAGGCGCCAGGTTTCCGATTTATGACGACATGCTGGCCGCTATCATGGCTGGTGTCTTTCTCGGCGTGGGCGGCGGATTGGCCTTTCGCGCGGACGGCTCCCAAGGGGGCATCGATATCATCAGCATCTACCTGAACCGTCGTTATTCCATACGATACGGGCACACGATTTTCTCTATCAATATCCTTATCCTGGTCGCCACGGGGATCGTAGTTAGCGTTGACCGCGCCCTCTACACCATGATCATGATGTTCGTCTCCTCCCAAGTCCTGGATCGTATCCAGGCGGGATTCAACCAACGAAAATCGGTGATGATCATCTCCAATGCCTCGCGAACCATCTCTCAGGGAATCCTTCACGATCTGCACCGAGGCGTTACGATCCTCAAGGGAGAAGGGGGGTACACAGGCCATCCCCAGGAGGTAGTTTACACGGTCACCACCATGCTGGAACTGGGCCGCCTGAAGGAGTTGGTCTGGACCATCGATCCCGATGCCTTCATAATCGTCAACGACACGGTAGAGGTGATCGGCAAAGGGTTCAAACTCCAAAAATCGGAAGATTTCTCGCGGAAGGTCCGCAAGGTCACTGAAAAGAAAGAAAAGGCATAGGGGAGAATCGTGTCAGATACCTCCATGCCTCCTATCAACTCCGAGGCCATCAGCCGCGCCTTGCGTGAGGTTTTAAGCGATATTCCAAGAATTTTCGAGGACGCTGAACCCCTGAGACATGCCTTTATGGAGATCGTGGAGGCCCATCACGTGCCCTACACGGACAACCTTCGACATCCAGATCTCTGGATCGTTTATCCTTGTTTCACAGCCCTCATCAAAAAACTCTACCCCTCTCCGTCCACCACTATTCTTGACTGGGGCGGTCTGTATGGCCATGTTACCACCCTCCTGAAGGGAATAGGATACGAGACGGTTCACAACTATCTCCTCAACATCCCGAAAGATTACGAAATCTTTCAACAAAACTTCCGCATCGAGACCCGTTACGGCCAGGATCCCAACTACATCGACGTGCCGGATGCCTCCTACGATCTTGTCATCTCCTCCGGGGTTCTGGAGCATGTCCGGGAGGATGGAAAAGGGAACGAAGACCTTATCCTGACGGACATCGAAAGGGTTCTGAAGCCTGGCGGCACGTTCTGGATCTGGTACCTCCCCTCAAAATACTCTCCCTCCGAGTCAATCAACCGCCTGGCCGGACAGTGGCACCACACCTACCTGTATAGCAAACACCAGATAATTTCGTCCCTCCAACGGGCCGGGTTCAAAATACTCCACCTCTCCCACCACGGTTTCTTTCCCGGGGCCTTGAAACGGAGACTCACCCCAGCCGTCTCCGTACCAACCCTCTTTAAGGTTGACACTTCCCTGGCCAATTTTCCCCTCCTCCGCCTTTTCGCGGCTAACTTTCTCGTCGTCGCCCAGAAAAGGGAAACCTCTTCCGCCCCTTGAAAAAGGCCTCTAAATCTAATAACATGCTATCTCAAATCAAAAGGATATAAGGAGTTTAACGTGGCAGAATTCTTAACGGGATTGAAACGCTCTCACTACTGCGGTCACATCAGTGAAAAAGACGTTGGAAACGAGGTAACCCTGATGGGCTGGGTCCAGTCACGACGGGATCACGGAGGGGTCATCTTCATCGACCTCCGCGACTACACAGGCATCGTCCAGGTAGTCTTCAACCCGGACGTATCGGCCCAGTCACACCAAACCGCCCATTCCCTCAAAGATGAATATGTCATCGCCGTCATGGGCAAAGTGAGAAATCGTCCGGAAGACTCCATCAACGAAAAGATCCCTACCGGATACTTCGAGGTCATGGTCGAATCAGTAAAAATCCTCAATGAATCGGATCCACTCCCCTTTCCCATCGAGGACGATATCGACGCCGGCGAACCCATCCGGCTGAAATATCGCTACCTGGACCTGCGACGACGTCCGATGCACAACCAACTTGCCATGCGGCACAAGTTGATGCACACGACACGCTCCTACCTGACGGAAAAAAATTTTTTCGAGATCGAAACCCCTTTTCTCACCCGAAGCACGCCGGAGGGAGCGCGGGACTACCTGGTACCAAGCCGCGTCAATCCAGGAAAATTCTACGCCCTGCCCCAGTCCCCCCAGCTCTTCAAACAGCTCTTGATGATCGCCGGTTTCGACCGGTATTTCCAGGTGGTCAAGTGTTTCCGGGATGAGGATCTCCGGGCAGACCGGCAACCCGAATTCACCCAGATCGACATAGAGTTATCCTTTGTCGAGGCCGAGGAAGTTCGAGAGGTTACGGAAGGTCTCCTCGTGGAAATCTTCGAAAAAGTTCGGGGAACCTCTCTCCCCAGACCCTTCCCCGTCCTCACCTACGAGGAATCGATGCGCCGGTTCGGCACCGACAAGCCGGACCTGAGGATCCCCTGGGAATTGGCCGATTTCACGGACTTGGCAAAGGATGTGGACTTCAAGGTCTTCAAAGGCGCAGCTGAAAGCGGTGGTTTGGTAAAGTGCCTGAACGCAAAACTCTGCGGCTCCCTCTCAAGAAAAGAGATTGACGATCTCCTACCCGAGATTCAGCCCTACGGTGCCAAGGGACTCGCGTGGATCAAGATCACGGACAACGGGCTCCAGTCCCCTATTACCAAGTTTCTGAACGAGGGATTCATCGAGGAGATCTTCAAGCGAACGGGTGCTTCGAAAGGAGACCTGCTCCTTTTTCAGGCGGATTCCCCGGAAATTGTGAACGCCGCCCTAAACCATCTGAGAAACCACTTGGGCAAACGGATGTTTCCCCTTTCTAAGGATGATTTCAGACCCCTCTGGGTAGTCAATTTCCCCCTTGTTGAATACAATGCCGACGAAAAACGTTTCGTGGCCATGCACCATCCTTTCACGGCCCCTCTTTACGAGGACATCCCCCTTCTGGACAAAGATCCCGCGAAGGCCCGGGCCCAGTCCTACGACATCGTATTAAACGGCTACGAAATCGGAGGCGGGAGCATCCGTAACCACTCCCGGGAAATCCAGTCCCGCATGTTCTCTCTCCTGAACATCTCAGAAGAAGAGGCCAAACAGAAATTCGGGTTCCTCCTGGAGGCGTTGAACTACGGTGCCCCTCCCCACGGCGGGATCGCCCTGGGACTCGACCGGATCGCCATGCTTCTTTCCGGCGGAGAGTCTATTCGTGACGTCATCGCCTTTCCCAAGACACAGCGTGCTGTCTGTCTGTTGACGGAGGCCCCCTCTGAGGTTTCCCCGAGACAGCTCGAGGAACTTTACCTGAAACTCGTTCCCCCGAGGAAATAACCATGATCAGAATCGCGATCATCGATGGTCAAGGTGGCGGGATCGGGAGCGCCATCATCAGAAAGATAAAAGAAGTCTATGGGGAGTCAGTGGAACTCATCGCCCTGGGCACTAACGCCATCGCCACGGCCTCCATGATGAAGGCCAAAGCCAACAAAGGGGCTACGGGTGAGAATGCCATTATTCAGAATGTTTCTCGGGTGGACCTCATCATTGGGCCTCTGAGTATCGTCATGGCCAATTCCCTGATGGGAGAGTTGACTCCCAAGATGGCGGAGGCCATCGCCAGCGCGGAGGCCCATAAGATCCTCTTTCCCCTTTTTCAAGAGGATCTCAGCCTCGTGGGAAACCCGGGACAACCCTTTCCCCATCTCCTTGAAACCTTAATCGAAGAAGAACTCAACAAAAGGATACCCCATGTGTGAAGTAAATGCTTATCTCCTGAAAGAAAACAAAGAGTCCCTAATTATGGAAAAGGTTTACAAACTTGAGACGACCGAGGGACAAATCCGCATTGAAAATCTCTTTGGAGAGCAGAAATTCATTACTGCTCCGATCAAAGAGATCCACTTCGATCAGAACAAGATGATCTTTGTTGAACCTAACAATAACCCTTGATTTTCCACACCTTATCCACATTCCTTAAAGGGTCAAATTACCTATGGTTTTTTGTAAGGGCTTATAAATACATGATTTTGGGCTATCGTTGTAACCTATTGAAATTACACAATATTTATATGAACAATTCGTGTGCAAAATGCTTTTTTTCTAAAGAATTAAGGCAGATAGATGTGATTCACACGCGGTTATCCACAACTTACCCACAAATTTTGTGGAAAAAATAATAACCCCTAAAAATAATTGAGAAAAAGCGCCTGAGGCAATTTTAATACCGCGTTAACACTGTTTACAAGAGAGTGAAGACCATGCAGCAGTCCCCATTTAAGACGATCGAATGGAAAGATGAAAAGATTGTTATCCTCGACCAGAGAAAACTCCCAACCCGCATGAATTACGTGACCTGTAAGGATCCTGAATGTGTTATTTCGGCCATCAAGACCATGGTCATCCGGGGGGCCCCAGCCATTGGAGTCGCCGCAGCCATGGGTCTGGCCCTGGGGGCCAAATTGTCACGCACCTCCACGAGGGATGAATTCCTTCACGAATTTGAGGCCCTCTGTGACCGTTTCGCCGCCTCCCGTCCCACGGCCGTGAATCTCTTCTGGGCCATCGACCGGATGAAATCTCTCGCCCGTTCGATCCCCTTCCCCTCCGTTAAGGCAACGCTCCGGGAAGAGGCGTTAAAAATCCTGGACGAAGATATCCAAACCAACCGGGCCATGGGGAGCTTCGGAAAGGAACTCATACCGGAAAAGGCCTCCATTCTTACCCATTGTAACGCGGGGGCCCTGGCTACAGGCGGTTTCGGAACGGCCCTGGGGGTTATCTACGCCGCCGCCGAGGAAGGAAAGTCCATTCAGGTCTACGCCGATGAAACCCGTCCGGTTCTACAGGGGGCTCGACTCACCACGTGGGAACTGCATCAATACAAGATCCCCGTCACGCTCATCACGGACAACATGGCCGGAATGTTGATGAAAGACGGGAAGATTCAGCTCGTCATCGTCGGAGCAGACCGAATCGCGGCAAACGGAGACACGGCCAACAAAATCGGAACCTACAGTGTCGCGGTTCTCGCCCATCATCACGGAATCCCCTTCTATGTGGCGGCTCCTCTCTCCACGTTTGATCCCAGTCTCGCCACGGGTGACGCCATTCCTATTGAGTACCGGGATAAAAAAGAGGTCTTCTATTGCGGGAAAAGGCGCATCGCCCCCCGTGGTATCCAAGCCTTCAACCCCGCCTTCGACGTTACCCCAGCGGAGCTTATTACCGCCATCATCACGGAAAAAGGCATCGTGACTTCCCCCAACGTTCCATCCATCGCCAAGCTTCTTTAGAAAAACCTGAAAACCCAGATTCCTACGGGGTTGTGCAGCCACCACCCGGCTGGAGCAAGTCCTCGTAAAAGCTGTAATAGTACCATTTCCGGTATTCCTCATCGAACTCATACCACTGGATCTTTTTCCAGAAGGCGCCTTCCAATTGGCTAATCAAGTCTGGAGATACCTTCTTTCCGCTCTTCAATTGAGCCCGCATGTTCCTCAAGATCGCCTCAGGCTCAACCGGCACACTCCCACCGACCTGTTCAATATCATTATAGGTTGCCATTGCCTTCTCAACTTTTTGAATCCCCTCTTCGTATCTGCCATGACGCAAATCGGCGAGCCCAAGAATTCCCAACGCCCTGAAATCGGAAGGATCAACAGCAAGAGCCGCCTTCGCGTATGTTACCGCCTTCTTGATATCTCCCAACCGATACTGAACCTGCGCCATCGTCGCATTGGCATCCACATCCTTTGGGTTCAGCTTTAAGCTCTCCTCTAAGTCCGGCAAACTCCCGCGAAGGTCCCCGATGGAAACCTTGTATTTGGCCATATAGTTCAAGTTAGCGGTTTTATACGCAACACCACTGCATCCCATCATGCCGAGAAAAATAATCCCGATCACAAAAACCGCCCCTATCCCATATTTTCTCATCACCTTACTCATTTTCGTCACCTCCTCATTAAAAGCTAAGAACGCCTCCCAAAAAGGCAAGCCTCCATCGGGGATTTCTTGACCCTGCACACTCCCTTGACTCACCTTCAATAAATGCTTTAAGATATCGGCCAAATCACACCCCAGGGGGAAATAATGAAACTACACGAGTATCAGGCGAAAGAAATATTCAGGAAGTGGGAAATTCCCACCCCGGAGGGGGCAGTCGCCTTCAGTGGGATCGAGGCCCTTCAGATCGCAAAAAACCTGAACGCCACCAAGTATGTGGTCAAGGCCCAGATTCACGCGGGGGGCAGAGGTAAGGCCGGCGGTGTCAAGCTGGTGGACAGCCCAGAAGAGGTTAGGACCGCCACGGAAGAACTGATCGGTAAACGTCTCGTCACGCATCAGACAGGCCCCGAGGGGAAAGAGGTCCTGAAGGTCCTGGTCGAAGCGGCCTCCTCTATCAAACAAGAACTCTATTTGGGGGTTCTGGTGGATCGAAACCTGAACCGCCCTGTCATTATGGCCAGCGCCGAAGGCGGTATGGAGATCGAAGAGGTAGCCAAACAATCTCCGGAAAAGATTTTCAAAGAGTGGATTGATCCCCTTGTGGGGTTTCGTTCTTTTCAAGGGATGAAATTAGGCTTTAAACTTGGATTTGACGCGAAGCTGAGCCGGAAACTAACCGCCTTTCTGGGCAAACTCGTCAAGCTTTTCGAAGGCGTGGATGCCTCTCTCACCGAGATCAATCCTCTGGTCCTCACGGAGGAGGACGAATTCATCGCCCTGGACGCCAAACTCACCCTGGATGACAACGGGCTGGCCCGTCATCCGGACCTTGCGGAGCTTCGGGACATCACGGAAGAGGATCCCCTCGAGGTCGAGGCCTCTAAACACAACCTCAATTACATCAAGCTGGACGGTAACATCGGCTGCATGGTCAATGGGGCCGGCCTCGCCATGGCAACCATGGATATGATCAAACTCTCTGGAGCGGAACCGGCCAACTTTCTCGATGTGGGCGGGGGCGCCAGTGCTGAGATGGTAGAAAACGCCTTCCGTATCCTCATGTCGGACAAAAACGTGAAGGCGGTTCTCATTAATATCTTCGGCGGAATCCTCCGGTGCGACACACTGGCAACCGGAGTCGTCGAGGCCGCAAAAAAGGTTCACGTGGACCGCCCCATCATCATCCGTCTGGAAGGAACCAACGTGGAAGAAGGACGGAAAATTCTCAATGAATCCGGGCTCGACTTTCAGGTGGCCGACGGCATGAAGGATGCCTCGGAAAAGATTGTATCGATTGTCAAGTCGTTCTAATTAGATAGGAGAAACCCATGGCAATTCTTGTAGATGAACAAACACGCGTGCTGGTGCAAGGCATCACAGGCTCCGAAGGGAGCTTTCACACCCGTCAGTCCCTCGAATACGGAACGAACATCGTGGCGGGAGTCACTCCCGGCAAAGGGGGTCAAAGCTTTGAAAACATCCCCATTTTCAACACGGTGGAGGAGGCAGTCAAGGAAACCGGGGCCAACGCCTCCGTGATCTATGTCCCACCGAGATTCGCGCCGGA
>JAOZMY010000145.1 GCA_029934085.1 bacterium
GATGAAACCGATGGCCTGCTCAAGGGTTAGCGGTGTGACCTTGGAAAGGATGATGTTGGCGTCGCGGCCGGCGGCCCGCATGTTACTCAGTTTCTTTTCCTTGCAGGGGTTTACGTCGATGTCCTTGCCCCGGTTGTGTTCCCCGACGATCATTCCCTCGTAGACGGGTTCCCCTGGCGTGATGAAGAGGCGACCCCTCGGCTCCAGGTTGAACAGGGCGTAGGGCACGGCGTGGCCGCTCCGGTCCGCCACGATGGAGCCGGTGAACCGGCTGGGATAGTCGCCCTGGTATTCCCCGTAGCCGTCAAACAAGGTGTGCAGGATACCGGTTCCCCGGGTGTCGGTGAGAAACTCGTCCCGGTAGCCAATGAGCCCCCGTGCGGGGATGGAAAACTCGAGCCGGATCCGCCCCGTGCCGTTGTTGATGAGGTTAGTCATCTTGCCCTTCCGCAGGGCGAGCTTTTCCGTGATGACGCCGAGGAAACGTTCCTCGCAGTCGATCATCACCTGTTCCATCGGTTCCAGTTTTTTGCCGTTTTTATACTTGAAGATTACCTCGGGACGGCCCACGCAGAATTCGAAGTCCTCACGCCGCATGGTCTCGACGAGGATGGCGAGTTGGAACTCTCCGCGCCCTTTCACGATGAAGGTGTCTTGCCGGTCCGTAGTCTCCACCTGGATCGACACGTTTCGGAGGGTCTCCTTTCGAAGCCGTTCCAAGATGCGCCCAGACTGCACGTAGGTTCCTTCTTTCCCGCTCAAGGGGGAATCGTTCACCGTGAAGGTCATGGAAACGGTAGGCTCCTCCACGCGGATGCGGGGCAGGGCGTGAGGGGCCTCCTGGTTGCAGATGGTGTCGCCGATTTTCACGTCCTCGATGCCGGAAAGCACCACGATGTCCCCCGGCTGAACTTCCTCCACGTCCTTCAGCTTCATCCCGCGATAGACCTGGAGGCTGGTGATCTTTAGAGGAGTGACCAGGCCGTTCTCCCCGATACAGACAAGGGTGTCCTTGGCCTGTGCCGAGCCGTTGAAGATTTTCCCCACCGCCAGGCGTCCCAGATAGTCCGAGTAGCCCAGGTCCGAGACAAGCATCTGGAACGGAGCGCCGGGGATGTAAGCGGGGCCGGGGATCTCCTTCAAAATCGTTTCCATCAGCGGATCGAGATTCTTTCCCTTTTCATCAAGGGATTCCATGGCGACGCCGTCACGTCCCACGGCGTAGAGGAGAGGAAACTCCAGCTGCTCGTCAGTGGCGTCCAGGTCGATCAATAAATCGTAGATCTCGTCTAAGACCTCGTAGGGACGGGCGTCCTGCCGGTCGATCTTATTGATGACCACAATGATTTTGAGGCCGGCGTCCAGGGCCTTGCCCAGGACGAAGCGGGTCTGGGGCAAAGGGCCTTCCGAGGCGTCCACGAGGAGAATGGCACCGTCAGCCATGGAGAGGGCCCGTTCCACCTCGCCCCCGAAGTCCGCGTGGCCCGGGGTATCGATGATGTTGACCCGCACGCCGTCCCAGATGACAGAGCAGTTCTTGGCCGCGATGGTGATTCCCCGTTCCCGCTCCAGATCAAGCGTGTCCATGAGCCGTTCGTCTACCTTCTGGTTGGAACGAAACAGCCCGCTCTGGCGGAACATGGCATCCACCAGGGTCGTCTTTCCGTGGTCCACATGGGCGATGATGGCGATGTTGCGTAGGTTGTCGTTGATGGCGGTATTATTAGAATGCATGAATTAGTCCTTTTTGATTGATTTTCTGAAAGTCAGGAATCTGAATCATACACCTTTTTGGGATAAATGCAAGCTATTAGCAAGGAGCCCCGTTTTTTCGAGGGTTTTCAAGAGACGTGTTTGACGGAAAAGAGAAAAGTTGGCATGATGTTTTTATAATGATTAGTAGCCAAGTTTTTCATGTTGGGGAAAAGGCTGTCAAAGGAAAAGGGGGAGGAAATGGATGATTTGATAAAACTCACAGCGAGGGAAGCGGTTAAACTTTTGAAAAACGGGGAAGTATCGCCGTTAGATCTGATCGACGCGGCTGTGGAGAGGATCGAAGAGGTAGAAAAAGATGTCAATGCGGTTCCCACCTTATGCGTTGAGAGAGCGAGAGAACAGGCTCGGACCCTGATGTCCAGGAAGGAAGATGATTTGCCTCCCTATTATCTCTACGGCCTTCCCATCGTTGTCAAAGATTTAGATGATGTGGAAGGGGTAAGGACCACTTATGGTTCACCCATTTACATCGATCATGTGCCGGATCGGTCGGATTACATGGTGGAAACCCTTGAAAGGAATGGAGCCATCGTTATAGGGAAATCGAACACGCCTGAGTTTGGCGCGGGGGCCAACACCTTTAACGAGGTCTTTGGTGTTACGCGTAATCCCTGGAACACGGCCATGACGTGTGGAGGGTCTTCGGGGGGATCGGCTGTTGCCCTGGCGACCGGGGAGGCATGGCTTGCCACGGGCAGTGACCTGGGGGGAAGTTTGCGTATTCCTGCCAGTTATTGTTCGGTTGTGGGTTTTCGGCCCAGTCCTGGCCGCGTAGCCTCCGGGCCGAAGGTCCTTGCTTTTGATACCTTGGCGGTTCATGGTCCCATGGCACGTAACATTCCGGATCTTGCTCTTATGCTTGATGCCATGGTTGGAGCTCATCCCGGTGACCCGTTATCGTTTCACAGACCTGGAAGCTCATATATTGATGCGATTGAGCATCCGATTAAACCCCGCAAGATAGCTTTTAGCCTTGACTTGAATATCGCGCCCGTGGACCCAGAGGTGAGGGAAGTGTTTAACAAGACAGTGGCCTCTTGGAAGGGGCTGGGAATTGATATGGAAGAGAGTTGTCCTGATTTAAGGGATGCCGAAGAGGTTTTCCAAGTTTTGCGGGCCATGCTCTTTGCGGCTCATTTTTCTCCTTTGTTGAAGAGTCATCGGGATCTTCTGAAACAGGATATCATCTGGAATATTGAGAAAGGATTGGAGTTAACGCCGGATGAAATAGGGAAGGCAGAACGGGCCAGAAGTGAACTGTATCAGCGCACGGCGAAGTTCTTCGAGGACTATGATTTGTTGATTTGTCCCACGGTGATTGCCCCGCCCTTTGATGTGAACATAAGGTATCTCACGGAGGTTGATGGTGTTGAATTCGACTCTTATATTGGATGGTTGGTGTTAACCTTTGCTATTACCTTAACGGCTTGTCCGGCCATTTCGGTCCCGTGTGGGTTTACGTCTTCCGGTCTTCCCATTGGCTTGCAGATTATTGGTCCCCCAAGGAGAGAGGACTGGGTCTTAAGCGGGGCGGCTATTTTTGAGAAGGCCCATAATATCGATTCCCTGTTACCCATTAATCCCCGCACTGGTTAGAATTAATTTCTTGTAGATGGGTTTTTGAGGTGAACGCCCCGGTTTATTTATACACGCGGCCGTTGTGCTTCAACCAACCACCAATGTGACGCCCGCTGGGATCTTGGTGGGTCCAGTGCACGACGCCGCCTTTGGGGTTCCATTCGTATTCCCCGGAAAATTCAACCGTGTCGCCTTTTTTCAGGTTTTTGATTCGTGGAGCAATGTCGATATTGTGAGCGATGAGAAGGGTCTGTCCCGATGGCAGGCGCAGGATGAACCGTTGATGGCGGCTGCCACGGGTGTCGTCCGGGAGGATATGAACCACCGTTCCCGATCCCGTGACATGGATATTGCTGAGGTGCTTTTTGTAGGCATCTTCTGCCGACTGGATGTTTGCCCTGGTGGGTTGAGAGAAGATGGAGATGCCGAGACGGGTAATCCCGTAGATGCAAATAATAACCGTGAGGGCGATCAGTACTCGCTTTTTCATTTTAGTTAGCTTCTTCTGGAACGGTCATATACACTGAAAAAAACGGTTAGGGTAGTCGTAAGGATGTTTATG
>JAOZMY010000146.1 GCA_029934085.1 bacterium
GGTGGGAGAGCCGCTTCGGAATCCCTATCTATCAGGGCTACGGGGCCACGGAGACGTGCGGGGGAGTCAGCCTGAGTCCAGTGAAGGAGAAGAATCCCCCAAGGACCATCGGGAAGGTGCTGCCCATCAAGGAGATCAAGATCGTGGATCCGGATACCCTGAAGCCAGTTCCCTTGGGGACACCGGGGGAGCTGCTCGTTCACTCCGATCCCATGGTATCAGCCTACTGGAACAAGCCGGAGGAGACCAAAGAATCGTTTGTGACCCTGGAGGGGAAATTGTGGTATCGCACGGGAGATGTGATTTCCCAGGACGAGAACGGCTATCTCTACTTCGTGGACCGGACGGTGGATGTTATCAAGCACAAGGGATATCGGGTTTCCGCCTCAGAGGTGGAGGCGGTTCTCCAGGAACACCCTGCCGTGATTGGAACCTGTGTGGTGGGGGTGCCGGACAAGAAGGTGGGAGAGCGGATCAAGGCCTTCGTCGTTTTGAAAGAAGATGTTAAAGGAATCACTGGATACGAGTTGACCCGTTGGTGCCGAGAGCGGCTCGCCTCTTATAAGGTGCCTCAGTATATCGAGTTCAGGGATTCCCTCCCTAAATCGAAAGTGGGCAAGCTCCTGCGGCGCGAGATGCGCGTGCAGGAGCGCAAGAAACTCCAGCAAAGCTAAAAGCTGTCTATATTGATCAGAAAGGGTTGGAAATCTTAGGCGGTTGCCGGCACGAGGTTTGATGGAAGACCGAAGAGGCCAGCCGTGCTTTTGTAGGCCCAGCGATCTTTTTGCTCCATCAGGGAGAAGACGAGCTTGTGGTGCAAGGCGTGTCCCGATTTGTGGGCTACGATGTGTCCCCGAAGAGGGTGCCCCAGCAGGGCCATATCGCCCAACAGGTCGAGGATTTTGTGGCGGACGAACTCGTCCGCTGCTCGAAGGCCTTCAGGGTTGATAACCTCTTTTTCATCCAGGACAATGGCGTTTTTCAGGGATCCCCCTTGGGCCAGTCCGTTGGCGTAAAAGGTATCAAGGTCTTTTTTGAATCCGAATGTGCGGGCGAACGCGATCTCTTTCGAGAAGGTCTCCGGCGTGATGTTCAGACTCAATCGCTGCTTGCCGATGAGCGGATGAGGATAATCGATGGAAAAGGTGACCTTCAACCCGTCGTATGGGTAGAGGGCGATCCAACGGTCATCCTCCTTCACAGTGACGGGATTTGCTACTTCTACAAAGGCCTTTTCCGAGGTGAGTTCCTTTATCCCGGCCTTTAAAAGGGCGTCCACAAAGATCTTCGAACTTCCGTCAAGGATAGGAATCTCCGGGCCATCCACTTCGATGAGGATGTTGTCAATCCCCAGCCCCACAAGGGCGGCAAGCAGGTGCTCCGTGGTTGAGATGCTGGTTCCGTTGGTGCCGATGATTGTGGCGAAGTTCGCGTCGGAAATAGCGCCGATATTCGTCAGAATAGGAAGGGCCCGTTTGTCGACTCTCTGAAAGGTGATTCCCTGATTGTCTCCACGGGGGACGAAGTGAACACGGACGTTTTTCCCTGAATGGAGTCCTATCCCCTCGAGGGTGAAGTCCGTTTTTATAGTTTTCTGATATGTCATCATTTCCCCTTAGTTTTCAACGCCTAATTCTAAGCAATATACGTGCCATAACCTAATTTCTTAGGAAATATTTGTAACCTATTGAATTATATGTGATTTTTATAAGCAGCGAAACAGTCGCTAAAAATCAGGATTTCATAAAATTTAACCATTTTCGTCTCAGTGAGATGATTTTATCTCGCATGGCGGGGTAAAAGTGGAGTGGGTCGTAAGCCGAATTCTGTCCCCCGTCGTGGGGTGGTGATCATCCATCTGGGGAGGACCGTTACCGGCCTCCTCGTGCGACCTACCCGAGGGTCTCTGCGCGGGCCACGCAACCCTCCTATTTGGTCTTGCTCCGGGTGGGGTTTGCCCGATGAACTGGTCACCCAGCCCACCGGTGAGCTCTTACCTCACCATTTCACCCTTACCACGCTGACACGTGGCGGTATGTTTCTGTGGCACTTTCCTTGGGGTCACCCCCACTGGGTGTTACCCAGCACCCTGCCCTCTGGAGTTCGGACTTTCCTCCGGCAAAAGCGTTTTTTGCCGGCGACCACCTGACCCACTCCGTTTCCCTATTTATTTGTTTGTCTCGTCTATAGCCTCGTTTGCCAGGCGATCTGCCTCTTTGTTTTGTTCTCTCGGGATATGGATTATCTCATGAGACGGGAAGAATTGCAATAATTCGCGGGCTTTCCTTGCCAACTCCCTGAGATGGGACTGTTTTATCTTGTATTGCCCGTTCAGTTGGCGGACCATGAGCTGGGAGTCCGAATGAATCTTCAAGGGACGGATAAGATTCTTATCTATCAAAAGATGAAGGCCATAAATGAGTGCCTCGTATTCCGCCGTATTGTTGGTGGCCTTACCAATGAACCTTTTCCCCTCGATTTTGGTGGCGTCTGCGTGGATCACGACCCCGATCCCCGCCGGTCCGGGATTTCCCCGGGCTGCCCCGTCCGAGTAGAGCAAGATGGGAGGGTCATTGCCCTTTTTCCCTTCGGTTGTCTTGAAGGGTAAAGGAGGGCTTAGGGAGAGTTTTTTTGCCATAGCTTGTCCTTTTCAATGATATCCCTTGCCTCTCCAACCGTATAGAGTGAGCCGGTGATGACGAGGAGATCTCCGGTCCGTAGATGGCTTGTGGCCATCGGAATGCCCTCCGAGATGGCTCCCGCGATCTCGAGCGTGGCGGTTGGGGCGAGGTGGGGGCGGAGTCGTTCCGCAAAGGCATGAACCTCAGGTGCCCGATCAAGATGGGGGGTGACAGCCGTTACGTGATTGGCCAGGGATAAAAGGGATTGGGCGATAGCATCGACGTCCTTGTCGGCCAAGATGCCGATCACGATATGTAGTTGGTTGAATTTGAGGGTCTTGAGGGTACGCGCAAGAATTTTGGCCCCTCCGGGATTGTGGGCTCCGTCCAGCATGAGCCGGATGGTTGGGTCGGAGGTGTTTTTGAAGATCTCCCCCCTCCCTGGCCAGTGAACCCGCTTGAGACTTTCGGGGAGGATTTTCCATGAAACAGGAACGCCCAGGTCCTTCAAGGTGTGCAAAGCGCAGATCGCCGTTGCAGCGTTTTCCTTTTGATGGTCTCCGAGAAGGGAGGTGGTGAGCCTTTTGAATTCAAGTCCATCCTGGTGATAGTCGAAGGTGTCCCCATGAATGGTCAGATGGAAATCCCGTCCAAAGACGTAGGGGATCGCGTTCTTCTTGGCAGCCACATGCAGGAGGGTTTGAAGGGCACGAGGAGGTTGTTTCCCCAGGATAACAGGGGTCTTTTCCTTGATGATCCCCGCCTTTTCCGAAGCGATTTCTTCCAGGGTGTTCCCCAAGACCTGGGTATGCTCCAGGCTGATGGGGGTGATGATGGAGATGACCGGGTGGAGAATGTTCGTGGAATCGAGCCGTCCCCCCAACCCCGTTTCTATCACTGCGATGTCCACCCCCCTTTCGGCAAAGTAGTCAAATGCCATGGCGGTCGTGAAATCGAAGTAGGTAAACCCCTCGGGGATTTCATCCCGCTTGATCCCTGTGATTAAACGGTTGGCGTATTTGAGGATGTCTTCCCGGGAGATCTCTTCTCCGTCTATCTTGAAGCGTTCCGAGAAACGCTGGAGGTGGGGGGAGGTATAGAGCCCGCATTTCAGGCCCGAGTCGGTGAGGACCTGTTGTATCATGGCTGCGACGGATCCCTTCCCGTTGCTTCCCGCGATATGGACGGCCTTGAAAGATTGATGTGGGTTGCCGAGGCTGTTCAGCAGGGCCTGGATATTGTGGAGTCCGAAGACCATCC
>JAOZMY010000059.1 GCA_029934085.1 bacterium
AAGAACCACAACGTTGGGGGGATTCTCTCTAAGTTGTCGGATCAGCCAGCGATAGGCCTTAATCAACCTTGGGAGCACGGAAAAGACCTCCACGGTTCCCACGACAGCCAAGTCCTGAACATGATAGCCGATTTCAACCCCTTCCGCTGCCATCCTATCCCCCCCGATTCCCACGAAGGAAAGGCTTGGATCCAGGTGTTTCAATTCAGAGACGAGAGAAGCACCGTGGAGATCCCCGGAGGTTTCCCCCGCCACGATTAAGATTCTCTTCTTTTCGCCTGTCATCTCAGTTGAGGAACACCTGAAACGTCTCGAGACGTCTCAGCATTTCATCTTTGATGGTGGTCGCCAGGGACAGGGCGCGGAGCCCATCTTCTCCTGTAACCTTTACCGGTCCATCTTCCGCCACGGCCTTCACGAAGGAAGCGATTTCTTCCTCAAGGGCATCCTTGGGGGGAACTTTCAGGTTTCGCGGAAGGATGATCGGGCGTCCCAAAAGCTGTCGGTCAACCTTTTTGACCCACGTCACCTCATGATTCAATAGATCAATGGAAAGATATCCGTTCTGCTGGAACAGGCGGAATTTTCGTGTCTTCTCCTTCGAAACCCGACTCGCCGTAAGATTCGCCACACATCCATTCTCGAACTCGAGGCGAACATTTGCAATATCCCCTTGCGGGGTCAAAACGGGGACACCCGCAGCGGAAACGTGGGTTACGGGGCTGTTCACGTAATGAATCACCAAATCGAGATCATGGATCATGAGATCCAGGATCACATCCACATCTGTGCCCCGCCTTGAAAAATTTCCCAGGCGGTGAACCTCCACGAAAAGAGGCCTTTGAATCAGGGAATCCGCCCTTAAGATGGCCGGATTAAACCGCTCCACATGACCGATCTGAAGCTTCACCCCCGAATTTCTCGCAGTTTCGATCAGCTCCTCGGCCTGCTCCGGGCTTGTGCAGATGGGCTTTTCGATGAGGGTATGAAGCCCCTGTTCGAGGCAATCTTTTCCTATCTCAAAATGAGTCGAGGTCGGCGTGGCAATACTAACCGCCTCAACCCTATCAAGCAATCCATGATAGTCGGTAAGAAATTCGACACCGAGGGACTTCGCTACCTTCTTCGCACGTCTCTCGTTGATATCAGCAACTGCAACAAGTTCACAAGACCCAAGTTGCTGGTACTTCTCGGCATGAAAGGCGCCCAAGCGCCCAACACCAATAACCCCCACCTTTATGGGATACATTACCTACAAATTCCACGTTTCGTTGTTTTCAAAAAATCGACAAATTTCTGGACCGCTTCGATCTTTCCGATCGGATCGTTTTCAATCTGATTTATTCCCTCAGCCATCTTGAGCTTTGATCTAAAAATCAGCCTATAAGCCTTTTTCAACGCCGAAATCGTCTCCTCCGGGAAGTCGTGGCGACGCAACCCGATGGTATTAAGTCCATAGAGCTTTGAACGGCTCCCCGCCGCCTTGACATAAGGTGGGACATCGAGAGAAACCCCCGTCATCCCACTGATGAAAGAGTAGGAACCGATTCGGGCAAATTGATGAACCGCTGAAAGGGCGCCAATGATCGAGAAATTCTCTATGGTCACATGCCCGGCAAGCGTCGCGACATTCGCAAGAATATTGTAGTCCCCGAGAATACAATCGTGCGCAATGTGGACATACGACATGATAAAATTCCCGTTCCCGATCTTCGTCTGCCCACCACCGCCCACGGTCCCACGGTTGATCGTCACATACTCCCGGATGACGTTGCCATCGCCAATCACAAGGGTCGTCTCTTCCCCTTTGAACTTGAGGTCCTGAGGGATCTCCCCCACAGAGGCAAATTGGTATATTCTGCAATTGTTTCCAATGTTTGTAGGCCCTTTTACCACCGCATGGGGACCGACATAACACCCATCCCCGAGAGAGACCTTTCCCTCAATGACCGCATAGGGCCCAATTTCTATATCTTCTCCCAAGCGAGCCTCAGGAGATATAATGGCTGTTGGATGTATCTTTTGCAAGGTTTCTCCTCTTTTCTTCTATTTCTTCTCCAGGGCCGCCAGCATCTTGGCCTCCGCCACAACTGCTCCTTCTACGCGTGCGTAGGTTTGGAACGACCAATATACTCCGCCCCGATGTTTTAATATTTCTGCCTCGAGCATAAGCTGATCTCCTGGCACGACGATACGACGGAATTTCGCCTTGTCGATCCCCATAAAATAGACTACTCTGTCTTTGACGTTATATTGCTTAATCGTTTCAAACGCCAGAATTCCCCCAGCCTGGGCCATTGCCTCTAAAATCAAGACTCCCGGCATGATGGGCCGGCCAGGGAAATGTCCCTGGAAAAAGGGTTCGTTCACCGTCACATTCTTTAGCGCCAGAATGCGTTTTCCCAGTTCTATCTCAACCACTCGATCTACAAGAAGGAAAGGATAGCCGTGGGGCAAAAGGGTTTGAATCTTCTCAATGGAAATCATAGATTTTCTCCTCGAGAAATTGATTCATGAAACTTCTTTTCCATCTCACCCAACTTTTTCTCCAACTGTCTTATCCTTTGCCGCAATTCGGGAAGCTTCGAGAAAATGGTTGCGGATTTGAAAAAGTTTTTAACCGGTATGGCGGGTGTGCCACAAAGGATCTCCCCATCTTTTATATTATTGTGAATCCCTGATTGTGCGGCGATCTTGACCTGTTTTCCAATTCGGATATGTCCAGCCACCCCGACCTGTCCCGCCAAAATGGCTCCTTCTCCTATTTCCGAGCTCCCCGCGATTCCAACCTGCGCAACGATGATCGCCCGGCTACCTATTTTGACGTTATGGCCAATCTGCACGAGATTATCAATCTTCACGCCATCGCCTATAACCGTATCCCCGAGTGTGCCCCTGTCGATGGTCGTGTTCGCCCCGACCTCCACATCGTCACCTATCACCACTTTCCCCACTTGGGGGATCTTGAGATGATCTCTACCGTCCCATGCATAACCAAACCCATCCGAGCCTACGACAACACCACTGTGAAGGGTTACCCGGTCCCCTAAGAGACACTCATGATAAACCTTGACGCCCGAATAGAGGACACACTCTTTGCCGAGCTTCACCCCCTCCCCGAGGAAAACATGGGAATGGATGATACACCCTTCCCCAACGTTGACTCCCCTTTCGACACACGCGAAGGGTAAGATCGTTACGTTTTCACCCAGCACCGCCTCGGGATGAATCCAGGCGAGGGAGCTGATCTCACCAGTCGATTGGGGTCTTGGATAAAAAAACGATTGAACACGGGCAAATGCCACATAGGGGTCTTTAACTACCAGAAGGTTTTTCCCTTCGGCTTCGATCCCCTCCGAAACGATTACGGCTGAAGCCTTGGTCTCTTTCAAGTAACCATACTTCTTGGAATCCGATAAAAAAGTTAGGTCGCCTTTTTGCGCGTGCTCAATAGGAGCAACTTTCGACACCTTTAACGAAGGATCTCCGACAAGTCTCGCGCCAAGCTTCTCGGCCAGTTCCCCCAACGTTATGAGCGGTTTTTCATCCATGAAGTTCGTCTTCTATCTTCCCAAGTTCTTCAAGCCGTTGCTATCGCGAAGTTTCCCCTATTTTTTCTTCTTCGAATATTCCTGATCATAAATCTTGATGATCGTATCCGTAAGATCCAGGGAGTCCGGGGCATAGAGCAAACCACTTCTCGACTTTTCAAAAATCATGGCGTAACCACCTTTCTTCGCATACGAGAAGATAACCTTCTGAATCTCTCTGATGATCTTTTTCGACATCTCCATCTCTTTAGTTCGTGCGTCATCTCTAAGATTCTTCAGATAAAGCTGATACTCCCTGACCTTCTTCTGATATTCCCTCTCTTTTTCAACCCTCACATCTTCGGCCAACAGGGCTCCCTGTTTTTCAAGGATCTGTTTCATGGAAGTCAATTCTTTTTTCTTTTTCTCAGATTCCGCACGCTTTTTCTTCATATATTTTAGGAACTTATCACGCGCCTCTTTCCCAGCCTTGCTCTCATTCACGGCCTTTTCCATATCCACATAGCCAAGTTTTGTGGGTAGTTGTGCCCACACGGATGAAGTCGTGGCCAAAGTCATCCCAAGTCCAATCGTTAGGATCAGAATAACCACTAAACAAAGCTTTTTCCTTACGTCCAAGACCTGCCTTTCCATTGATCGCTCCTCTGCAAGCTAAATTGTTTTAGAAAAACTGTCCCACGGTGAATTCCATGACACTCTGTTTCTCGTCATTTTTCTTATTCAAATTGTAACCCCATTCAAGTCGCAAGGGCCCCATAGGGGACAGCCAGCGAACCCCGAAGCCCACGCTCGTTCGGATCTCACCGATATCACCCCACGAATCAAAACCTTTACCAGCATCAAAAAAGACAACGCCTTTCAACCCAATCTCTTTGTAAATGGGAAAAATCAGCTCGCAATTCATCACGATCTCATTCTTGGCCCCGATGGCATCCCCGTTCTCATCTCTCGGGCCGGCGTATCCATATTCAAATCCCCGGATAGACTTCAAACCACCCACGAAGAATTTCTCCGTGATCAGTAGCTTCTTCCCTCCGTAGCTGTCCATGGAACCCACCCGTCCATGAAGCATGACCGTCGTGTCCCCGATAAAGGGGTGATACCAACTAACATCCCCAATGGTCTTCCAGAAATAGACATCACCCCCCAAGGGACCGCCACCATTTTCAAAGGAAAAAAGCTCTCTCGTTCCACGTGTGGGATCCACACGGCTGTTCCGACGATCCCTGATAAAGGAGAAAAGCATCTTACTTTCTGTTCGCCGCCCCCTCTGATCCTTCACATAAACGGAAGCCGTTTCATCAATATTGTAGACATCCACATCTTGAAGCGTATAACGGACCGATCCATAAATCCCCCACCAGGGAAGAGGACGACCCACCCTCACGCTTCCGCCTGTCGTCTTCGATGTAAAGCTATCGTATTCATACCGATCGTGATAAAGATCCAACCCAAAGGAATAGATGCTGTCACGCACGGCCGGATTGACGAAACTGAAACGGAAAAACTGGCTTCTCGAGCCCATATCACCTCGGAGTTTCACATCATATCCACGACCAAAGAGATTCCTGTGTTCGATACTACCCGTCAACATGAGGTTTTCCTGGGTGCTGTACCCCGCGCCGATTCCGATGGACCCCCACTTCCCTTCCTCGACCTTCACATCCACATCGACCACATTCTTCTTTTCAGGGTCTTTGTGCGTGGTAATGTCCACCTTCTCGAAGAGTCTCGACTCCTTCAATCTATGGCGGCTGATCTTCAACTTTCGACCCGAATAAAGCTCTCCTTCGGCAAAGGCAAGATCCCTTCTCACCACGTTATCTCGCGTTGAGTAATTTCCCGTAATATTGATCTTTCCGAAATGGGTTATCTCACCCTTGGAAATATCATAAACGATTTTGACGGTCCTGTCCTTCTTGTCGAGGTTCGTGATAGGGTTGACATCCACATAAGCATACCCCTGATCTGAATACAAATCCGTCAGGGCCATGATATCCGACCTGATAACAGAACTGCTGTATATCGCTCCGGCCTTTGTCTTTACGAGCTTCATCATCTCTTTCTTGGACTTCAGCAAATCCCCTCGGACATCCACCGATGACACCTTATACTGAGGGCCTTCCTTAATCTTAAAGGTAATGTAAATGGATTTCCCATCCTTGGATATCTTGATAATAGGATCATCCACCTTCACCTCAAGGAAACCTTCATCGTAATAGGCCGCTTTGATCATCTCAACATCCATCTTCAGCATCTCACGGTTTAGTTTCCCCGTGCCGGTCAGCCAGGACAACCAGCCTCTCGTCTTGGTGTGTATAACCTTTTTCAGTTTCTTGGACTTAATATGCTTGTTTCCCTCGAAGGTGATCTTCTTGATGTACCCTCTTTTTCCCTCGTCAATGGTAAAATGGATCGCCGCCTCGTTTCCCTCCAACGAGTCAACCTTGTAATCCACCTTCGCGTTGTAAAAACCCTTGTCCGCATATTCCGCTTTCAGTTCCTGAATAGCCTTGTGTATCTTGTCCGCATTCAATATCGTATATTTCAATCCGGCCAGTTTGGCTGAAATATCTTCCCGTTTTAACTCCTTGTTACCCTTGAAAAAGATCCTTACCACATAAGGCTTTTCAACAACGAGAAAGGTCAACAGTTTCCCATTGGGGAGATCTTTTACGTCGGCCTGGACATCCTTGAAATACCCCATCTTATAAATGGCCTTGAGGTCTTCCTGCACCATGCCCATATCAAGGGGTTTCCCCACCTCACTCTTGATGACGGAAAGAATAGCATCCTTTCCTACTTTCCTATTCCCAACGATGTCGATACGTACAATCTGGCTTTGAGCATAAAGAGAAACAGTACCCGCCAACACAAGTAAAACGGAAACAATCGCTATCTTCAGCCCCTTCATACGACCATCCTTGTTCAAGGTTAAAGTTGCCCCTATCTAACAGATAACAAAGGAGTTGTAAACACCCCAAAGAGAAAAACACGCAATCAAAATCGCGCCGCTACTCGGCAATCCCAAAGGATATTATTTAAGAAGAGTCCTTTTCCTTCCCAGCCACATAAACGACATTTTTGCTTCCCTTTTTGCCATGATACATCGCGCTATCGGCTATCGCCAGAAGCTCAGTTATATTCTTCGCCTGCTCGGGATAGGTCGCAACCCCAATGCTTACCGTTAGCCGGATATTCTTCTTTTCCTTCGCTTGGAAGACGTGATGATGAAGGCTAAGCCGTATCCTTTCTCCAATCTGCTTTGCCTGAACAAGGTTGGTTGCGGGTAGAATCACCACAAATTCGTCTCCACCATACCTGAAGACGAGCTCTCCTCCCCTTAGAAGGAGCCTCAATTGATCCGCCACTTCCTTCAACACCTTACTTCCCGTGAGGTGCCCGTGGGCGTCATTCACCTTTTTAAAGTCATCGATATCCATAAACAGCGCCGAAACAGAATATCCGCCCTTGTCCGAGGCCTTCAGCTCCTCTCCGACGAGTTGCTCAAAGGAACGCATATTGTAAAGGCCTGTCACATCGTCTTTGATGGCGATCTCTCGAATTTTCAGGAAGTCCGTAAGGTTTGAAAAGATAACCTCAGACTCTTTCAGGAGTTCCTCAATCCTCGAAAAAAGAGGTGTGATAAAATCACGCGGTCGGCGTCCGATCTCAAACCCGAGTATTCCTTTCCCGACCTTCTCGTTCCCAAAGGCGATAAATAGGTAATTTGCATCCTTTCCAAGAATTGGCCTGAAAGGCAGCGGCAAGATCTCGAAAGAAACGAAATTAAACATCTCCAGGGTATGCATAAGTTCCGTCCCCTCCCGGCCAAGGGCCCTCTCTAACTTCAACTCATCCGCTTTCGGGATACCCGTGGCATGAAGGAGCTCGAAGTTTTCCCCTTCCTGCGGCTTGTAAAGAACGAAAAAACGCTTTGAAGTTAAGGTCTTAGCAATATACAAGGCCAGGATATAAAAAAACCTCTCAAGGGATCGGCAGAGATTCAACTGCTGGCAAACCTGGAAAATCCCCTCTAAGGCGGGTAGTTCTCTGGATTGCAAATCAAACAGAACCCCCTGAAACATACGCTTGAATTCATCTTCTTGAAAGGGCTTTAAGAGGTAATCGGTGATCCCCATCCGGAATCCCTCGATAATCGTCTCGGGATGTCTGTTCTCCGTAATAAAGACGATGGGGATCTTGGGATAGAGGGTTTTTAGTTCTGAGATCGCACCTTCGTAATCCCCTTCCTCTTCAAAGGGGTCCATCAAGATAACATCTGGAATTCGCTTCTTTAGTTCATGGACCCGGAAGATGCGGGTTTTTTTAACAACCTCAACTCCCTCGTAGTCACGTGCCAGTATCTCTGTTATCTGGTCGCTGTACTCAGGTTCCTTTTCAATCAAAAGGACTTGTATTTTGTTGTATTCCAACCCCCCTTGCCCACCTTATCCCGTTTCCACAGGTTTAAAACACTACTTCTTGTTCATGATTAAAGGCTTCTTCTCAATAGCCTTCACAAGTAGGGTCATCGCCTTGTTCAAAGGCGTCGGAATACCGAGTTCTTCCCCAATTTCCCAAACCTTCCCGTTTAAGGTATCAATCTCCGTTCGACGGCCCGCCTCGATATCCTGCAGCATGGAGATCTTGTTGTCGCCAACTCCGGAAAGGGCGTGGATAACGAATTCGGCGGGATCCTCCATTTCCTTTGATCGATCCGCCCCGATACCCCAGAAATGCAATCCAAGGGCCTTGGCAACCTGAAAGGTCTCAACCGCGAGATCCCGGATCAACCGATTGGTTTCTTCGCATTCAATCAACTGATTCCCTGTAAAACCGGTTATGGCCGCGACACAATTACACGCCACGTTCGCCAACAGCTTTCTCCAGATGGGATTCAGAATATTACCCTCGATAATCTGGGTCTCGAACCCTGCTTCCGTCAGGGTCTTTGCAATTTCTTTAAGCCTCGGATCCTCTTTTCCGTCATACCGCCCTATCCAAACTCCCCCGACGCCACCGTTATATTTAATCTCATTCGGCCCCAAAACCATGGCACTATGCGCCGTCACACCACCGACCACACGTTCTTTGGGAACATACTTGGCAATGACATCCAGGTTCCCCAGGCCATTCTGGACAGAAAGGACATACGTGTCAGGTCCAATCATCGGCTGCGCCATCTTGACGGCGGATTCCGTGTGGTATCCCTTCACGGAGATCTGAACAAGATCCATGACACCTACGGAAGCTGGGTCATCCGTGATTTTAACGGGCACGTTGATGATAGATCCGTCCGGCATATGCATGACGAGACCACCTTTCTGAATCGCCTCCACACGTTTCTTATCGATCTCGATCAGGGTCACATCGATTCCCGCCCGTGTCAACAACGCTCCGAACGTTCCACCCAAAGCCCCTGCCCCGACAATCGCCATCTTCATCTTTTTCCCTCCTCCTGAAAGTGTTGATTAAGTTCCTTAAATCTTTAACTATCTTTTGAAACCATTAAACTGTATGCTTTCTCAATAGCTACTATGTTTTCATTTTTTTGTCAATATATCTCGAAGCTCTCACCCCTGTTTCAACAACTCGGCAATCACGTTCTCCTCGGCACACTTACATCAATCGGCACAAGATTCCTGCGAGAGACCGTTACGACAATCCACTCCTTATTCCGCTCCCCGGCCTTGACACCACCCTCTCCCAAAGGTTAGAAAGGCAAACAACACTCAGGCCTCGGAAATACAGGCCTTAAACAAAAAACATTTCGGTTTAAGACATTACAAAGGGTGAAAAATGGCATACTTTTTAAACCAGAAGCATACAACATGAAGCGGCCCGACAATATCACGTATTGGGTCGATGAGATTCCCCCCGCGTGGATCAGTTTTCTTCAGGGTCTTCAGCACATCTCCGTCTACGCCATATCATTGGTCTTTCCCGTCATGATCGTCCGTTCCATCGGTGCGCCCACGGAGCAGGCCATGTTCCTCGTCAGTATCTCCATGATCGCGGGCGGAATTGGGGTTATTTTGCAATCGATGAAAACACGGCCCATGGGCTCCGGCTTCCTGATACCACAAATCTGCGGCCCCTCCTTCATCCCCTCTTCCCTTCTGGCCGCCCAGGTCGGAGGTGTCCCGCTCATCCTGGGGATGACCATGTTCGCCGGTAGCCTGGAAATGGCCTTTTCCAGATTCATCAAAAAACTTCGGGTCCTCTTCCCCCCGGAAGTCACCGGCGTGATCGTTACAATGGTCGGGATCTCTGTGGTGGGGCTGGCCACTAAGAACTTCGTAGGGCTCACCGGGTCCCACAAGGTAGTGGAACCTCGCTTTCTCTTAGTTTCTATGACCACCCTTGCCGCAATGATTGCGATCAACGTCTGGACTAAAGGAAAACTCAAGATGTTCAGTGTCCTGGTGGGAATGGTCATTGGCTATGTCCTCGCCATCGTCACCGGAGTGATCCCACCCTCCGATCTCGAAAAGATCAAAACGGCCTCCTTCGGATGGTTCCCATTCACGAGGCACCCCGGATGGGCTTTTCGATGGGAGATGGTCCTTCCATTTACCGTTGCCATGATCTGCTCATCCCTAAAGAGCATTGGAGACATGATCACGGCCCAGAAGATAAACGACCGCGCCTGGAAACGCCCCGACATGGAAAACATCAGTGGCGGAATCCTGGCAGACGGCGCCGGATGTTTCACTGCGGGGCTTCTGGGCGGCATGGGGCAATCCACCTCATCCGCCAACCTGGGACTCACCATCGCCACCGGTGTCACCAGCCGACGGGTCGCCCTTTGGATGGGCGGCACTCTTATCATCTGCGGATTTCTTCCGAAGCTCTCGGTCCTTTTCGCCATCATGCCTCCGCCCCTGATGGGCTCCGTTCTCATCTTCGCCCTCAGCTTCATGGTCGTCGCAGGGCTCCAGATCATCACCTCCCGCATGATGGACGCCCGCAAGTCGTTCGTGGTAGGTCTCTCCATCATTTTCGGTCTCAGCGCCGATTTAGCCCCGCAGATATACCAGAACGTGCCCCACTGGATTCATCCAGTCGTGGCGTCCTCTCTCTCCCTCTCCGCCGTTCTGGCCATTCTGCTAAACCTCGTTTTCCGGATCGGTATTTCCGATAAGGCCGTGTTTCCCCTCAAGCTCGACGCCCCCTCCGATGTCGTCTTTCAGGAAATGGAAAGATTGGGAAAGCGGTGGGGTGCACGTCCTGAGGTTATCTACCGTGCCGCCGCCGCCCTCGAGGAGCTGAAAAACCTCTTGAGCCTCCTTGAACCCACCCCGAAAAATGTCACCATCAAGGCGGTCTTCGACGAATTCAACCTGAACATCTGGGCGGAATACGAAGGCCCGGCTGTCGAGCTGACTCCTGCCATGATACCCACCTCCCTCGACGCAATCCCAAGCGCCGAATCCCTGGCGGCCCGCATGCTCAACCGGTATCCCGACAACATCAAGGTCAAGCACGAGAAGGGGTCCACCACCGTGCACATGCATTTCGATCACTGATCTAAAAACGACCGTAAGCCATCCAGTTCCCAACTTCGCCGGACAGGGTCCCTCTTGCATTTGAACGCCGATAGGGTAAATAAACACCATGATAACAAAGAGGAACAACGTGTCTCCGCATGACTCCCAAGGCCCACGGGCCAAAGAGATTCAGGATATGTTCAGCGGGATCGCTGGCCGCTACGACTTCCTGAATAGGCTGTTGAGCCTGGGGATCGATACCCGATGGCGTAAACGCTGCATCAAGGTCCTAAAACAAAAAATGAAAAGCGCTGGATCCATTCTCGACCTTGCCGCGGGGACGGGCGATCTGGCACTTGCCCTGGAGAAACATACAAGCGCGGCATTTCCCATCATTGCGGCGGATTTTTCCCACGAAATGTTGAAGATTCTGAAAAAGAAAAAAGGGACAAAAGACCGCATTTCAATCGTCACGGCAGATGGGCTTTCTTTGCCATTTAGATCAGATACCTTCGTGGGGACCACGATCGGGTTTGGAATTAGGAACTTCACGGACCGGCCTGCCGCCTTAAAAGAGCTACTTCGAGTCCTGAAACCGGGAGGAGTCCTGGCCATCCTCGAATTCTCCATCCCCCAACGTAAGATTTTTCGGTCTCTATACCTGTTCTATTTCGAAAAGATCCTTCCCCTCATCGGCGGGCTTTTCTCCAGCCGCTCTGCCTATACCTATCTCCCGGAATCGGTCCGCAAGTTTCCTCCACCGGAAAAGTTTTCAGCCCTCATTCATGACACCGGGTTTACACAGGTCGAGTTTACCCCCCTGACCGGCGGAATCGCCTTTCTCTACACGGCGGAAAAAACCGCTATTGATCCATTTGAAAGAAATCGGTAGGGGCAGATTCCTTTACCTCGTCGGAATACTTTTTAGGCTCCGTCCCCTCCTTGAAACACTCCAGATAGGCGTGGGGCGTGCCAGGACGGGCGAGGAGCCCCGTCTTGGGATCGATGCTCACGAAGACGATCCCGGGCGGCACATCAAACTCCCTGACCGGTAAGCCCTTCAAGGCCTCCATCATAAACTTGGTCCAAATGGGACAGGCCGCCCTCGATCCCGTTTCCCTCTTACCGAGGGAATACTCGTTGTCAAATCCCACCCAAACCCCTGTCAGGATCTGCGGCGTATAACCCATGAACCAGGCATCCCGAAAATTACTTGTCGTTCCCGTTTTCCCCGCACAGGGACGTTTCAGGGCCTTCGCCCGCCATCCAGTCCCCCTTTTGACCACATCCTCAAGGATATTCGTCAGGATGTAGGCGGTTTGATCACTGACCACGTGCTCTGGCTTGAACTCCTTCTCCACCTCAGCCGTCTTTTCCTCCGAAGGCTTCTCCGCTTCCGGTTCCACTGTTTCTTCAGGTTCGGGAACATTGGACTCAGGCGGGTGAGCCTCTAAGACCGTTCCGTCTCGATCCACGATCTTCTCCACAAACAAGGGCTTGAATGTCCATCCCCCGCGGGCGAACACACCGTAGACCTTCGTTAATTCCTTCAACGATATGGCAGACGACCCAAGCGCCAGGGAAAGGTTGGGCTCAAGTTTGGAGGTTACACCCAACTTTTTCGTATACTTGATGACATAGGGGATCCCGATGGTCCTGAGGATCTTGACCGTCACCACATTCCGGGAGTGAACGAGACCCTCCCGGAGTGTGGTAGGACCATAAAAGTGTTCTTCATAGTTCTCGGGCTTCCAGACCTTCTGGGCGTACTGTTTAAAGATGATAGGGGAGTCGAGAATGATCGAGGCGGCCGTCAGCCCCTTATCGAGGGCGGCCGCGTAGATGACCGGTTTGAAGGCCGATCCCGGCTGCCGTCTCGATTGAATCGCCCGGTTGAACTGGTTCTTCCCGAACTTATAGCCCCCCACCATCGCCAGCACTTCGCCCGTCTTCACGTCCACGCTGAAAAGGGCCGACTCTGCCAGCGGTTCTTCCTCGAGGGAACAGGCCCATCCCGCCTTGGACCAGGAGAGGAGCTTCACCTCAATCACATCCCCCGGTTTGAGAACCTCGAAGATATCCTGGGGAACTCGCTTCAGTTTCTTCGTCGAAAACTCGGGGTGTTTTTTGGCCCATTTGTAACCCTCCGGCCGAATCACCCCTGGGGCACCTTCAAGACAGACCTTGAAAATTCCACGCCCTCTGTCTACGCCAACGATCACGGCCTTCCGAATCTCCCCAGCCATGAGGGGGCTCGGTTCCTTCTTCTCCTTCATCAAGGTGTCACAGGATACGTCCCTTGACGGCAATTCCACGTGCCCTATCGGCCCCCGGTACCCCTGGCGCTTGTCCAGCGCCCGAAGCCCCATCTCAATCGCCTCCCGTGCCGCCTTTTGCAAGGAAACATCGAGATAGGTATAGATCTTCAACCCACCGGCGTAGAGCCTCTCTCTCCCGTACTTTTCAAGCACATACTGGCGAACATACTCCGCATAGTAAGGGGCCTTAACGAAAAACGGATTAATCGTTTTCACGGTGTGGATCGGTTCGGCAAGAGCGGACTCCAACTGTTCACGAGTAATGTAATGATCCTCATACATGCGGTGAAGAACATACTCCTTCCGGTCCTTTGCACGTATGGGATGCCGAACAGGAGAATAGAGGGACGGCGCCCGTGGGAGCCCCGCCAGGACGGCACATTCCCCCAGACTCAGTTCCCAGACGTGCTTCCCGAAATAGTTCTGGGCAGCCGCCTCTACACCATAGGCACCGTTGCCGAGATACAACTGATTCAAGTAAAGAGTCAGGATCTCATCCTTGGAGAGATAGCGCTCAATTCTGTAGGCGAGGATAGCCTCCCGTATCTTGCGGGTCCAGGTCCGGCGGCGCGTTAGTAATAATGAACGCGCCACCTGCTGTGTAATGGTGCTTCCGCCCTGGACGATCTTTCGGGCCTCGATATTCTTGAACATGGCCCGCATGATCCCTTTGTAATCGATCCCTTTATGCTGGTAGAAATGGGAATCCTCCGCCGCGATAAAGGCGTGGATAAGGTTCTTGGGAATCTTGTCGATGGAAACAACGATCCGTCGCTCATCGAAGAATTCCGCTACCACCACCCCGTTCCGGTCATAAACATAGGAAATCGTTTTGGGCTTGTAATCCTCGAGTGACCTGACATTTGGAAGTCCCATGGAAAAATAGAAAAAGACCCCGCCAACGAACAGAACCGCCGAAAGGATCAGCCCAAAGATAAACCCAAAAAAGATCAGGAAGAATTTCTTCAATTAACTCTCCTTTGAAATTTT
>JAOZMY010000147.1:0-1945 GCA_029934085.1 bacterium
GGGAGAGAAACCAGAAAAGGCAAATGGCATTTCGCCATGAGAACGACTGTTCCGTAGGCTCCAATGGCAAAAAAACCCGCATGACCGAGGGAGATCAGACCCGTGTATCCCACCAGGATATTCAGGCCGATGGCAACGATAACGTTGATAGCCATGTAGTTAGCCACATAAACGTAGTAGTTTTTAAAAAGAAAGGGATAAAAAGCGAGAAAGACGAGGAGGGCAACAAACCAAAAGACCGTTACGCCAGAACTAAAAAACTGTACGTCTTCGTAGTAGTCTCTTTTGATGTCCACTATATAGCCCCATATCGCTTATAACTTGAAGCACCGAATGTTGTCAACCAAATTACTATTTACGTAATTCTGAAATGCCCCTCCTCGAATTCCGGCCTGTTCTTATAGCGCTTCATGAAAAGACCGGGAAGCCGGTCCAAATTTCTGAACAATTCCGGGTCCGCATCGATGCCAGCCTCGCGCAAGGCGGCATGGATATCCTCCGCTTTGGGGGGACATCCCTTGACGGCGATCATCTCCCGGATTGAAGGATTATCCTTATGGGCCTGATACATACACTTTCCCAGGAGAATGGTTTTTTTCATGCCGGGGGTCGGCTGCATGGCCTTCCCTGTCAAAACCTCGATCCGGTCCCAGGGCTCCCCCTTCCAGGCGCCCCGAATCGCCATCATCAAGAGACCGTTGACCGCGGAGCAGTACGTGCACATGGACAGGTCGTATTTTCGATAAAAAATCCCTCGGATCCCCTGTTTGGCCAAGGGGAGGGGAAGCGTCACCTCGTCCGTCTCCGCATAATGAAAGTCATACTCGTGTTTGCGTGCCACCTCATCCATGCCGACTCCTGTAATTTCTATATCCGAGAAATCCAGCGGACGTCCCTGCCGCCGAGCCGCGTGGCTAATGTATGAAACTTCCCCGGGCAAATATCCGAGGATTTTCGCCCCCACCATGTCCGCTGACAAGACATCCCGCGAGCCCACGAGAAGATTGCTCCGATGCATCTTGCCGTCGGGCCCCGGCCCCCGCTCGCTCGTGTAGATCCCGTCGATCAAGGTAAACATGGGAGGCATCGACTCCGCCAGCCGTGAAACATAGACGTGCAGATCCCTCCCCGGCTCCATATTGTGACACCGCTTTCGTGAAGGAATATCGATCATCCCTTTCAGATTCTTGATCCCCAGACTGACTACCGTTTGGTTGTGGGTCTTCATCACAGGGAGGTCAACCACGAAATCACTCTCCAGGATATCCACGTTGAAATTGACGGCCATCCCGTCCCCCAGGTCCACCTTTCTGAATGGCCGATCGAAGACGTTTATCAGCTTCACACCGAATCGCCTTTTCAGTGTCTCGTACCCAAGAGTTCTAAAGGCATCCAAGAGTGTCTCCCGGTCTCCCGGCTCCAGGGTAACCATCCCCTCACCAATGGTCATCTCGGAGACACCATGCTCTGCGAGAAGCTCCACCATGTCCTGGACCACCCGGGACGTGGTGATAACCCCCCACTTCGGAAATGGAACCGACTTGCTCCAAAAGACGAGATTGGGCTTAATAAAGACCTTCGCCCTTTTCGGAAGATAATCCAACCCACCGGAAAGCTTTACCGCCTCTCGAACCGATTGGGAGGGGGCATCGTAACGAACGATAGAAACAAGGTGTTTTTTCATGGCTACTCCTTATGTCTTTCCTTTCCAGTAAATCCCTTGATACGTTCCGCGGCGCATCAGTTCTTCCTTTATCCCGTTCAGGGTGTCCTGCTTCTTCAGGATCCACTTTGGTGCGATGAGATTCTCCGCGGGGGCGTCCCCCGTCAACCGCTGAATCACCACAGAAGGCGGTAGAACCTCCAGGGCGTCGCAAACGAGAGGAATATATTCCTCCAGAGTTATCAGTTCAAAAGGCTTCTCCTCGTAGATTTTAGCCAGACG
>JAOZMY010000147.1:2045-3847 GCA_029934085.1 bacterium
TAGACACTGGGCGGGGGATCCTGCAAGATGGAAGGCACCTCTTCGGTGGTTTTAAGCATGATGCGTTTCGCCTTCTCGATGTCGCTGCCGTAGGCGATTCCCACCTTGACACGGGTCTTTACCTTGAAATCGGGGTAACAGTAGTTGACCAGACTGGCATTGACGAGGGCCGTGTTAGGAACCACGAGGATCGTATTGTCAAAGGTCTTGATCCGTGTGCTCCGAAGGCCGATCTCCTGGACATCCCCGATTTCGCCTGAGGCCAGTTCGATCCGGTCCCCCGGACGGAAGGGGCGATCGATCATGATGGAAAAACCCGAGATCATGTTGGTCAGCGTTTCCTTCGCCGCAAGGCCGATGGCCAGCGATCCTACTCCCATGGCGGTCAGCAACGACCAGGCATCGTAGTTGAAATGTCGAAGGATGGTAATGACGGCCAAGGTGAGGATCAGGATGCTGGAAATCCGTTGAGTCAGGGGAATGAACTCCCTGACGAGAGTCGTCGTACTCTTCCTTTTCCGGAGTCTTTCCCCATACCATTCAAGGAGAGTCATCACCACCTGATAAACGATAATCGTGACGATCACGACACCTGCGATGAAGATTCCACCCCGAATGGTCTTGATTACCCCCCAGTGAAAAGGCAATCGTGCGATAGCGCAGTCCAGGCCGTAGATGAGAATGATCCAGAAGACGGGCTTACCAAGGATGGCGAGGATCCGGTCGTCCATGGTGGTGGCCGTTTCCGCGGCCCATCTTCGCATCCACCGCCCCATGATGGAACGGATCAGAAAGGCGATTCCCACGAAGATGAGGAAAATCCCCCCGGAAACCGCGAGGGGTTTGATCAACGGCTCAAGCTGGTTCATCTACCTTCCTGCCCAAAGACTCTCTCGAAAATGGTATCCACATGCTTGAGGTGGTAGGAAATATCGAAAAGCTCCGCCAGTTCATCAGCGGTGAGCCGACGGCTGATATCGGGGTCCTTCGACAGCAGGGTTTTGAAATCCAGCCCCTCTTCCCACGAGCGCATGGCGTTTCGCTGCACCATGAGATAGGCCTCATCCCGCAAAACCCCCTTGTCAATGAGGGCCAGAAGCACCCGCTGGGAATAGATGAGACCGTGGGTTCGGTTGATATTCTCCATCATGCGTTCCGGATAGACCACCAGGCCGTCGAGGATGCTTCTCATCCGGTTGAGCATGTAATCGATCAGGATGCAGCCATCCGGGGCGATGACCCGCTCCACGGAGGAATGGCTGATATCGCGCTCGTGCCAGAGGGCAATGTTGTCTAGAGAGGCCTGGGCGTAACTCTTCACCAGGCGGGCCAGTCCACAGATATTTTCCGACCCTACGGGATTGCGCTTGTGCGGCATGGCAGAGGACCCTTTCTGCCCCTTGGCGAATTTCTCCTCTGCCTCCAGGACTTCCGTTCTCTGGAGATGGCGGATCTCCGTGGCCATCTTCTCGAGAGTCCCGGCCATCACCGCCAGGGTGCCGAAGAAATGGGCATGGCGATCCCGCTGGATGATCTGAGTGGAAACAGGTGCCGGCTTGAGCCCCAACTTCTCACAGACGTGGGCCTCGACGCGTGGATCCACGTTGGCAAAGGTCCCTACTGCCCCGGAGATCTTCCCCACGGCAATATCTTCCACCGCCGCTTCGAAACGCTGCCGGTTTCTCTCCATTTCCGCATACCAGAGAGCAAGCTTGAGGCCGAAGGTGATGGGTTCCGCATGGATGCCATGGGAGCGCCCCATTTGGGGGACGTCTTTGAACTCGTAGGCCCGCCGTTTCAGT
>JAOZMY010000009.1:0-1512 GCA_029934085.1 bacterium
AAAATCTCCGCCCTTGACCCAACACAATTCTTACGTTATACTAAATCCGTAAGAATTTTCAGGAGGATATAAATGAAAACCGTTGTAACCTCAAAATATCAAACCACGATTCCCAAGAAAATCCGGGAAAAGGTAGGAATCTCCGTGCATGACCTGCTGGAATGGGAGCTAAAAGAGGGAGAGATCGTGGTGAAACCGGTGACGTCAAGGTTCCTCAAATTCCAGGGGAGCGTCAAAACCGGAAAGGGCCATATCAGTGAGGACATCAAAACGGCTCGGCAAAAACGTGCCCGGCAGATCTCATGAAACGTCTCATCCTCGACACGAACGTCCTCCTTTCCTTCGTCACCGACCGAAACCTTCATCAGCAAGAATGTTCCAGAAAGATTTTTGAAGAGGCCCTCGCCCTTAAACGAATCCTCCTCATTTCCTTTCATGTGCTGACGGAATTCACCTATGTGCTGGATACCGTTTACGGTGTGGAAAGGGAACGAATCAAGGAGATGATTCGGGAATTGATATCCTACCCGGGCACGGAAATCCTCTACGGGATTGATATGGCAGCCCTTCTTGACGTATGGCCCGAAACTGTTCCCGACTACGGCGACGCCGTCATCGTCGGCGCATGGGCAGCTTTAAAAAGAAAAGACGCGGCCGTTTTCACCTTCGACAAAAAGTTCCAGAACATCTTGAAGAAGAGGCTGGATATTCCCGTGTGGATTCCTTAGAAAACATCCATTGCGGTTAATTCGTTGAAGACAAAAAAAGAATTAGCTTGGCTCAAGACTCAAAGGCGAGAACAGGACAAGCCTTGAGAACTGAGTTTCCCGTAAAAACATAACTTTGAACTTCGAACCTTGAACTAAAAACTAAGAATCTTCTCCCTGCTCTTTGAGGCGCTTTTCCCAGTATTCGCGGAAGGTCTTGGCGTTTTTCCGAATCCACTGCTGGGCGGCGGCGTTCCGGCCGATGTCCCGGCCCAGCCGCTCGCTCTCTTCCCATCGGTAGATCTGAATCGCCTCGATCTCCCGCCGGAGAATGTCCATCCGTGTCAAACGCCTTCTGGACGGCATCTATGCACCGCCTCCTTCGTTACTCTTCTATCCAGACTGGCGTCCGCTTTTCCAGGAAGGCCTTCATCCCCTCCTGGGCGTCCGCCATCACAGCATTTGATGATATCACTTCCTTGGCGTAATGAAAAGCCTTTCGTTCCGGCATCTCCATCTGTTGATAAAAGGCCTGCTTGCCGATGGCCAGGACGAGGGCACTGTATTGCGTAATCCTTTTCGCCAAGGCGAAGGCTTCTTCGTCCAGCTTTTCCAAAGGGACCACCTTGTTGACCATCCCTGCTGCCATGGCGTCCCGGGCGCTGACCATCTCCCCCGTCATGAGCATCTCGAGGGCCTTTTTCCGTCCCACGGAGCGGGAGACGGCCACCATGGGCGTGGTGCAGAAGAGGCCGATGGAGACCCCCGGCGTGGCAAACTGGGCTCCCTCCTCCGCTACGAGGAG
>JAOZMY010000009.1:1612-3977 GCA_029934085.1 bacterium
TTGGCGATCATGGCCTCGATTTCCTCCGGGGAGAGGGTTAGCTTCCGGCGATCGAGCCGTTCCTGCGTCTCGAAGAACGCCTGCGGCTCCGTCTGGAAGACCCCGAACAAATCCCCCATTCGGCCCACCTCGTCCCGGACCGCTCGGATCACGGCAGGCGCGGGATCTCCCTTCATTTTCGCCTCCTGATAAAAACGCTGCAGCGTATGCACCATGGGGTAGAGAACCCCCAGCGCTTTAGGGGTATTCAGGTCATCGTCCATGGCGGCCTCGATGGCACGGGCCGATTCCGCCACCTCTGACGGTAGCTCGGCCGTTCCCGTCTCTCCCTGTTCCCTCAGCCAACCGTCCACCTCCTGGAGGGTTCGATAGGCCCGCTCCAGGCTCGTCCGGGTGCTGTCGAGAAAGGCTTCCTCGAAATTGATGGGGCTGCGGTAGTGGGCCCCCAGGAGGAAGATCCGAAGGACCTCCGGGTGATAGCGCTCCAGGATTTCCTGGATGGAGAGGACGTTGCCCAGAGACTTGGACATCTTCTCCGCGTGGATGTTGACAAAGCCGTTGTGAACCCAGTAGTGGACGAAGGGTTTCCCTGTAGCCGCCTCCGACTGGGCGATCTCGTTCTCGTGGTGGGGAAAGATGAGGTCCTTCCCTCCGCCGTGGATGTCGAAGGTCTCCCCCAGCAGGGACATGCTCATGGCGGAACACTCGATATGCCACCCGGGCCTCCCTTTGCCCCAGGGGCTGTCCCAGGCCGGTTCACCCGGCTTGCTCGCCTTCCAGAGGGCGAAGTCGAGGGGATCCCTCTTCCGTTCATCCACGGCAATCCGCGCCCCCGACTGGAGTTCGTCGATGTTCTTCTTCGAGAGTTTCCCGTACTCAGGAAACTTGGAGACGGAGAAATAGACGTCGCCGTCCACCTCATAGGCAATCCCCTTTGCCTCCAGCTCCTTTACGAGGCGAATGATCTCGGAGATGTGTTCCGTCGCACGCGGCTCGTGGGTGGGACGGAGGATGCCCAAGGGATCGGTATCCTCGTAGAAGTAGGTAATGTTCTCCTCAGAGAGCTCCTTAGTGGAGATCCCCCGCTCATTGGCCCGTTTGATGATCTTGTCGTCCACGTCGGTGAAGTTACGCACATAGGTCACGTCGAACCCCTTGTAGCGGAGATAACGATAGAGAGTATCGAAAACCACGAGGGATCGGGCGTGACCGATGTGGCATCGGTCGTAAACCGTCACGCCGCAGACGTACATCCCCACCTTCTTGTCGTGGATGGGGGTAAAGGGCTCTTTCCTATCCGTGAGTGAGTTATACAGTTTCAGACTCATAACTTCTCCAAAACCCGTGTGATTCGGTTGATGACCTCTTCCTTCCCCAGGATGGGGATGACCTTTGTCAACTCGGGGCCGTGATCCGTCCCCGTCAGGGCCCGGCGCAGCGTCATGAAGAACGTGCGCCCCCGCTGCTTGGATTGCTTCATGGCCGCCTTAGCCGCCTGGACGTAGCCTTCCTCGTCCAGGGATTCCACTTGTTTACACGAATCGGCAAAAATTTCAAGAATGGTCCGGGCGGTTTCCCGTTCTTCCGGTTCGAAAACGGCTTTGTCCACAATGGAACTATCCATAAAAATCTTGAACACCGGCTCGAAATCGAGCAGGGTCTGGGCGTTGTCACGACCACATTCCACGATCGCCGCGATCTTTTCCTCATTGAACTGCTCGGTTACCCCCCACGCTTCTAAAAACGGTGCGAGATGAGTCAATAAGGTTTTCAGGGAAAGTTCGCGGATGAAGCGGCCGTTGATCCATGTAAGCTTTTTGTGATCGAAGATGGCCGCTCCCTTCGAGATGTGGCTCAGATCAAAGGCCTCAACGATCTCGTCCATCCCCTTGAGGGGACCATCGGACACCACGATACCCCCCAGCCCCACGAGGTAGAAGGCCAGCGACTCGGGCAGATAGCCTTCTCTCTTGAACTGGGAGACCGCCGTGGCACCGTGGCGCTTGGAGAGGCGCTTTCCATCCAGCCCAAGGATCAGGGGATGATGGGCATAGCGCGGGGGCGCCAGCCCCAGGGCGCGGTAGAGAAGGATCTGCTTGGGGGTATTGGAGATGTGATCGTCTCCCCGGATCACGTGGGTAATACCCATCTTGGCGTCGTCCACCACCACAGCCCAGTTGTAGGAAGCCATGCCGTTGGAACGGATGAGGATGAAATCGGTCAGGGCATCGGACGAAAAGGTGATGGGACCGTGAATAGCGTCCTCGAAGGCCACCTCCTCGCCATCGGGCACCCTAAAACGGATCGTGTACGGTTTCCCCTCCTCTATAAATCGGGCACGCTCCGCCTCTGAAAGCTTTCGGCA
>JAOZMY010000009.1:4077-34863 GCA_029934085.1 bacterium
TCTCCATCGGAATGTCCCAAAAGCCCCAGACCAAAGGGAATCTCCACCCCCCCGAGGATCAAAGGACGTCCACTCACAAGCCGATGCACGTCATAGCCGATTCCAACCGCCATCGTCATGAAGATTCCCCCTCTCGTTGAGTCAAATGGAGCAAGATCTCTCCTATCTCAAGGTCCGCCAGCTCCGTGATCTTGATGTTCCAACGGCTCCCCGGCAGGATCTTGACAGGATAACCCATCCTCTCCATGAGGGCGGTATCGTCGGAAACCTGCCAACCCTCTTCCAGCGCCTTTTGATGCGCCTCCTGGACCAGGCCCGTTTGGAACATCTGGGGGGTCTGGATCATCACAAGGCTCTCCCGTTTCGGCGTGCCAACCACGAATCCCCGGCTCGACACCCGCTTGACCGTGTCCACGGGGGGAATCCCCACCGCCACGGCTGGGAAATCTTTCAAGACCCCCAACCCCATCTCCAGCCACCGGGGATCGAAAAAGGGACGCACCCCGTCATGAACGGCCACGTAAGGCTCCCGATCGGCGGATAGGCGGGCCAGGCCGTGACGAACGGAGTCCTGCCTCGTCTCACCACCAGCCACAACGTCCGACAACTTGGAAACGGGATGATCAGGCAGAATACTCTCTTTGAACCATCGGCGTTTGTCCTCAGGCAATACGAGGATAATCCGCTTCACCACACGCACTTCGTTAAACTTTTTCAGGGTGCGAATCAGAACGGGAATGCCGGCAAGCTCCAGGAACTGTTTCGGGATCTTGCCGCCGAAACGTCGGCCGGTCCCGCCAGCGACCACAACAACACTTAGGGAAACCGTATCAGGCGAGGTCATGGGAAGGCGATTTCCCGTTGGGATAGTAGTACTCGCCGTTAACGGCGGCCTGTTCTTTCAGCTTCGTGAAGATCATCCGGCCCGCCGTGGTCTGGAGCACGCTGGTCACCACTACATCCACCTTCTTTCCAATCAGGTGACGAGCGTCATCCACCACTACCATCGTGCCGTCGTCCAGATAAGCGACGCCCTGCCGGGGCTCCCTGCCCTCTTTCAGGATACGAATCGTCATCTGTTCGCCGGGAAGCACGACGGGTTTCAGGGCATTGGCCAGGTCGTTGATATTCAGCACCTTGACACCCTGAAGCTCGGCCACTTTATTGAGATTGAAGTCGTTGGTAATGATCTTCCCCCCTAACTTCTGGGCCAGGGCGATCAACTTGGTATCCACCTCCTTGATCTTAGGAAAGTCATCGTCCACGATTTTAACCTCGATCTCCATGGTCTTTTTCTGCATCCGTTTGAGGATATCCAGCCCCCGGCGTCCTCGGGTGCGCTTAATGGGATCAGTGGAATCGGCGATACGCTGGAGCTCCTGAAGGACGAACTGGGGAATGATAAAGATTCCTTCGATGAAACCCGTCTCACAGATGTCGGCGATCCGCCCATCGATGATGGAGCTGGTGTCGATAATTTTGTTCTGGCTTCTGTCAGGAACCCCGCCGGGGAATCGTTTGAACTCGCTCAGGTCGAACTCCCTTCCCTTACTGACCCCTAAAACCAGCCCCAGATAACAAATGATCGTTACGATAGGGAGATAGATGAAGAACGAATTCTTGTAGGTGATATAGTTGAAAAAGACCGCCTTGATGAAAAAATTGGCGATGACCAAACTCAAGAGCAGGCCAATAATTCCCCCGATAATCACCCTCGGTGGAGATTTTCGAATATATTTTTCGAAAAATATGACCAACAGTGAAATAATCAGGCAGATCAATGCCCCCACGATGGCATAGGGCATGGAATGAAAGATATCATACCCGATATAAAACCCGCTCAACGCACAGATAACGATCAAGAATGAATTCAAGATAATAATTCCCATACACCTCCTCCTTTCTCTGGGGAGTTACAAATGAATAGTGGGGTAAAAAGGAAAAGTTATTTAACAGAAAATGTCTTTAATCTCTTTAAGGATCTTCGTCTCAGCCTCTTGCGTGGCCAGGGCGATCTCTTTAACAAGAAGGTTCCTCGCCGTATCGAGCATCTTTTTCTCACCAAAAGATAAATCTTTATCCAATTTCAGTACGTATAAATCCCGTAGAACCTCGGCAATTTCAAAGATTGAACCACTGTTTATCTTTTCGGTATACTCCCGGTGTCTCCGGTTCCAAGTTTGGGTATCCTCAACCATATTATCGCGGTCTTTTAAGATATCATAAATTTTTTGTATTTCACCGCGAGGCGTAATTTTCCTCAAACCGACCGAGTGGGAGTTATCGACGGGGACCATCACCTTCATGTCAGAATCAATAATCTTTAAGATATAAAAATTCTGTGAGCTTCCGGAAATGGTACGAGACTCGATCGATACGATCTCCCCGATCCCGTGCCCCGGATAAACTATCTTTTCCCCTACCTGAAACATCGTAACTCCTCCAGCTATTCAAAATCATAGCCAGTTCATGTTTATTATTTATACCAAAAATTTAAGGAAAGCGCAACTTCGGCACACGATTCATAAAAAGTGTGCAATTTCAAACACTCATAGCCTTTAGAAATTTCAATTCCACATTTCCAAAAAACAAATGAGACTTTTTATGGCTCAAACCGTATTAGAAGGATTCGCCTATGTTATTTCTCCGATGCGGAAAGGATCCGGACGCTATAGCTGTCGAACCCCTTGGTCCTCTTAAAGGTAATGGAAAAAGAGGCCGTTTTCCCCGCCGCAAGGGGTTTCTTTACGGAGAAAAGCCTCAGGCTCTTATGGGCAACTCTCTTTTTCCCCTTAAAAAGCTCTCCCTGAATCACCACTTTCCCAAAAGCTATCTTTGTCTGATTAACCAGGATTCCCTTGATGACAAACTGGTTCTTCTTAAAAACCCCATCCACGTCCTTGACAAGCAGTTCCGAGGTCATTTTCGGTTTGGTTTTGGATAGTGAAGGTTTCCAGATCCAGGCCTTTACCGTTACGTAAGCCCAGTTTCCCTTTGTTTTGGTCACCGTCACTGGAGTTCCCCTGGTAAGGCTCCCGACTCGCTGTCCATTGGGCGCTACGCGGAGGTTTTCTTCGGGCGGTGTGACGTAAAAGACCGTAGGTGACGATGCCTTCTTCTTGCTGGCGGACGACTTTTTGCTCGATTTCTTGACCCTCTTCTTCCCCGCCAAAGTGGGGGAGGAAGCGGAGACGATAAGCGTGATGATTGTTAATCCGGCCAGAAGGGTCCTGAGAAACGTTTTTTGTCTCATGAGCATATCCTTTTTCATTCGAGGACAATGACACTGAAATGTTTTTTGTAGTCCACCTTTGCCTTCTGGATTCCCAGCAGGGCCTCATCGATTTCTTCCAAACCACAGGAAATGGCGAAATTCGCCCCTTCAAGGTAGGCTTGAACTGCCTTATCCTCACCATCAGCCAGGAATCCCTTCGTGAGAAACTCCGCGAAATCGACCGGCGTCTGTCCCTCCTCGGGAGGGGGAAGCGAAAGGGAAATATCATTCACGTGAAGCCCTTCCAAGACATGGATCAAACGTTCTCCCACCTGCGCCACTTTCTCCTGGTGACATTCTCCATAAGGCCCGATCCCGAAGATCAGAAGCTTCTCACTGGCGAGATAACGGCCCGGCCGAATGAGAACCGACTCAAGAAAGTTACCTGAAACCTTCCCCTCCACAATGAGGCGACTGATCAGCCCATTCATGGCCCAATCCACCCGCCCTACCACACCCCTGAGTGGCCGCATATCCTCCGGCAGAAAACAAACGGCGCACTGGGAAAAAATTTTCTCGATCGGGGTTACGGTTAAAACAATCTTCATGGAACTAACGAGTCGCCTCAACGGTCTCTTCAGAAGGATAGGTCAAAAGGGCATGCAAGATCCCATTAATAAACGCCCCCGACTCCTCCGTGCCGAACCGCTTCCCGATCTCCACCGCCTCACTGATGGAGACCTTCGGTGGAATGTCGGGGCAATAAATAATCTCAAAGGCAGCCAAGCGAATGATATTCCGATCCGTGGTGCACATGCGGTTGATTCGCCAGCGCTCTGAAAGGTCGGAAACAATCTGGTCGATTTTTTCCTTGTGGCTCAAAACCCCCTCGACGAGACGGGAGATAAATTCGCAATCCAGATCCTCCGAGGCGAAATGGGCGCAAAACAGGTCAATCGCCTTTTGCGCGGGAAGTTCCACAAAATCCATCTGATAGAGGATCTGTAGAGCCATCTCTCGTGATTTTCTTCGGCTGGTCATGGATTAGGTGTTGAGGTTAAAGGTTGAAGTCCGGAACGATTCAATCCTCTAACCGTTTCCCATGGTTTCAAAGAGATTAACCATCTCGATGGCCGAGTGAGCCGCATCCCATCCCTTGTTACCAGCCTTCGTGCCGGCCCGCTCGATGGCCTGCTCGATGGTATCCGACGTGATGATCCCGAAGGCGATCGGCACCCCAGTCTGCAACGAGGCCTGGGCGATCCCTTTTGCCACCTCGGAGCTGATATAGTTGAAGTGAGGCGTGGCCCCGCGGATGACGGCCCCAAGGGCGATCACCGCGTCATGCTGACCGGATTGAGCCATTTTCAAACACGCGAGAGGGATCTCAAAGGCTCCGGGGACCTTGGCGATGGTCACGGCGTCCATATCCGCCCCGTTCCTTTCCAGGCAATCCAGCGCGCCCTCCAGGAGTTTGTCCGTGATGAAGGCGTTGAAACGGCTCACGACGATTCCGAATTTATATCCCTTCGCCTGAAGGGTGCCTTCCAGCGTTTTTGGCATGGTTCTCTCCTTTTCTACAAATTAGTAAGGATATGTCCCATCTTGTCCCGTTTTGTCTTAAGGTACTTGACGTTTTCCTTCTTCGGAGGGATCTCGATGGGCACCCGTTCCACTACCTCAATACCATATCCTTCCAATCCTTTAATTTTCCTTGGATTATTTGTAATGAGTCGGATCTTCTTCACTCCCAGATCAACCAGAATCTGGGCGCCGATGCCATAGTCCCGCAAGTCATCCTTGAACCCCAACTCTTCATTGGCTTCCACGGTATCCCTGCCGTGGTCTTGGAGGCAGTAGGCCTTCAGCTTGTTGGCCAATCCAATCCCCCGTCCCTCCTGGCGCATGTAGAGGATCACACCCTTACCCGCCTGATCTACCATGCGCATCGCCTCATGGAGCTGATCCCCGCAGTCACAGCGCAGAGACCCGAGGACATCCCCCGTAAAACATTCGGAGTGAACCCGCACCAGAACCGGTTCGTCTCCCGAAATCTCTCCCTTCACCAGGGCGATATGCTGAAAGTCGTCCACGTCGTTCTCGTACATGATGATACGGAACGGTCCCCCGTAGATAGTGGGCAGGATACTCTCCGCGATAGGGTGCACGAAGGATTCGATTCGCATGCGGTAACTGATGATATCAGCGATCTTGACGATCTTGAGGTCGTGCTGTTTGGCAAATTCTTCCAGGTCCGGCATCCGGGCCATGGTCCCGTCGTCCTTCATGATCTCACAGATCACGGCGGCGGGCTTCAGACCGGCAAGCCGCGCCAGGTCCACCGATCCCTCTGTTTGACCGGTCCGGACCAGCACCCCTCCCTTCCTGGCCTTGAGGGGAAAAACGTGCCCCGGTGTTACCAGGTCCTCCGGTGTGGCATCGTCAGCGATGGCCGTGAGAATCGTGTGGGCGCGATCATAGGCCGAGATTCCCGTTGTGACTCCCTCCCGCGCCTCAATGGAGACGGTAAAGGCCGTCTGAAAGCGGGATTTGTTGTTCTGGGCCATCATGGGAAGCTGCAACTGTTCCACCTTTTCTTCCGTCAGGGAGAGGCAGATGAGCCCCCGGCCGTATTTCGCCATGAAATTGATGACCTCGGGCGTTACCTTTTCCGCCGCGATGGTCAAATCCCCTTCGTTCTCTCTATCTTCATCATCGACAAGGATAATCATCTTCCCCTGTCGAATGAGGTCGAGTGCTTCTTCAATGGTTGCAAATGGCATGGTTAAATCTCCTTTTTGTTATCATAATCCAAATCAGCCGAGAAATCCATGTTCCGCGAGGAACGCTTTGTCCAGGGTCTTCGCGGCTTCCACGTCTGATTTCGATAAAAAGCGTTTCACATATTTTCCGATCATGTCGGTTTCCAGGTTCAGGACATCCCCCACCTTTCTGCGCCCCAAGGTGGTATGCTGCAGGGTGAAGGGAATCACCGCTACCGTAAACGTGGTCTTCCCCAGGGAGGCGATGGTCAGGCTGATTCCGTCCAGTGCCACCGACCCCTTCTCGATCATCAGGTCCGCGAGGGTCTCCGAAACCTCGAAAGTCATCTCTACCATGTCCCCGGACGGTTTGATGGCGGAAAGGACGGCAGGGCCGTCGATGTGCCCGCTCACAAGATGGCCTCCCAAGGCCTTGTTAAGCGTCAGGGCCGGCTCCAGGTTCACGGGATCGCCCGGCTTCAGGTTCCCCAACTGGGTGCGGGAGAGAGTCTCCCCCGAGATATCGAAAGAGAGGGCCGAGGGAGGCGTCTTCCGGGTTACCGTCAGACACGCGCCGTTGACCGCCAGGCTGTCTCCCAAATTCAGTTTCGGGAAGAGCGTGGGAGCCTTGAGGGATAGAACCATGTCATCCGTCCGCTTCGTGGCGGATACAACTTCTCCCACCTCTTCGATAATTCCCGTAAACATCTACTTCTTCCTTCCGTCCTTTATGGGCGGGGTGAATTAATTTCCTTCCGGTGCGTCCAATACACCCTCGAAGAGAAAATCCTCCCCGATCTTCCCGACCCTTCCCCCCTTAACCGGAACCGCGTCGCTCAGGGATTCCGGGGAGGGATTCCCGATCATGGACAGGCTTTCCTGTCCACCCAGGATCTTGGGCGCATAGAAGATCATCACCTTCCGGACAATTCCCGCCTCCAAGGCCGAGGCGTTTAACCTCGCACCCCCCTCCATAAGCACGGAGGCGACGGGTCTTTTAGCCAATATAGCCATGAGTTGCCTCAAGTCTACCCCATTATTATAGAGGGGAACCGATAAAATCTCAACGCCCCTGGAAATCATCCGAGTGCGCTTTCCTCCATCTACCTCTGGCCCTGTAACGACGAGGAGCGGGGCCGTATCGAGTGTCGCAATCAATCTGGAAGTCTCGGGGATCCTCAGGTGCGTGTCGATCACGATCCGGAGAGGCTGATGGGGTGGCCGTCGCAGGCGGCACGTCAGCTCGGGATCATCCTTCAAAACCGTGCCGATTCCCACCATGACAGCATCCAGCTCCCCCCGAAGCTGATGGACGAGGCGGCGGGATTTCTCCCCTGTGATCCAATGGGAGCTCCCCGTCTTCGTAGCAATCTTTCCGTCCAGGGTGGCCGCGATCTTCATCACCACGTAGGGGGTTTTGTGGGTTACGAAATGGATGAAGGCAGCGTTCAACCGCCGACATTGCCCTTCTAAAACGCCTTCCGTTACCTCCACGCCCCCGGCACGAAGCGTTTCGACCCCACCAGCGGCCAGGGGATTGGGATCCCGCATTCCGATGACGACTCTCCGAATCCCTGCCTTCAGGATGGCCCGGGTGCAGGGCGGCGTGTGACCCGTGTGGTTGCAGGGCTCCAGATTCACATAGATCGTCGCGTCCCGTGCCCCCTCGCCAGCGTCTCTCAGGGCCACTACCTCCGCGTGGGCCTCGCCATAGGCCCGGTGATACCCACGGCCGATGATTTTTCCGTCCTTGACCACCACCGCACCGACCAGGGGGTTGGGGGAAACCCGCCCTCGCCCCTTCCGCGCCAGGCGAAGGGCCAGGCGCATGTAGCGCTCGTCACTCTTTTGCAGGCTTGTTTTGATTTTTCAGAAGCTCCTGTAATTCGCTGAGGAATTCCTCAATATCCTTGAATTCACGATACACGGAGGCAAACCGGACATATGCCACGTCATCCAGGGCGTGGAGGGCGTCCATGACTCGCTCCCCGATCTCTCGGCTGGGGATTTCCTTGTCTCCCCGATCCTGGATTTCCTGCTCGATCCGGGCCACGATCCGCTCCAGGGCGTCGATGCTCACGGGGCGTTTCTCGCAGGCCTTCCGGAGTCCCCGCATCAATTTCTGAGGGTCGAAGGGCTCCCGCCGACCATCTTTCTTGACGATCATCGGCTGGATAATCTCGACCTGTTCTACCGTGGAAAAGCGATGGTGGCACGAAAGGCACTCCCGCCGCCTCCGAATCGCGTCTTTCTCCGGCGTGGTCCTGGAATCGATGACCCTGCTGTCAGGGTAGCCACACTGAGGACATTTCATTTTTCTTTGAACTGGACCATCTCGATACCGGCCTCTTTGAGCATATCCCCGGAAAGCTCATCGGGATACCCAGCCTCATAGACGATCTTGACGATCCCCGCGTTAATCAGCATCTTGGTGCAGATGATGCAGGGATGGTTCGTGCAATAGAGGGTCGCCCCCTGGATGGAAACGCCGTGATACGCCGCCTGGATAATGGCGTTCTGCTCCGCATGGAGTCCCCGGCACAGCTCGTGACGCTCCCCTGACGGAATGCCCAACTGTTCCCGAAGGCACCCGATGTCGAGGCAATGAGCCAACCCTTTCGGGGCCCCGTTGTAACCTGTAGCCAAGATCATTTTGTCCTTAACGAGTAATGCCCCCACATGGCGCCGCAGGCAGGTGGAGCGCTTCGCCACGAGACGGGTGATCTCCATGAAGTATTCATCCCAGTCGGGACGCTTTGTTTTGGCCATCAATGTCATGATCTACTCTTCGTGCAGGACTACCGGCCGGGTGGGATAGCCCTTGCAGAACTCCTTCACCTCTTCCGCTACTTTCTTTTGAAGGGACTCGTTCCCCATATCTGATAGGACCCGGTCGATCCAGTCGGCGATCCGTTCCATCTCTTTTTCCTTCATCCCCCGGGTCGTCACAATGGGGGTTCCGATACGGATTCCGCTGGTCACATAGGGTGATTGGGTGTCAAACGGGATGACGTTTTTGTTCAGGGTGATCCCGGCCTTGTCCAATGCCCGGGCGGCGTCCCTGCCCGTGATTCCCTTGTTGGTGAGGTTCACGAGAAACAGGTGATTATCGGTGCACCCCGTGACCACGTCGTAGCCCCTTTCCCTCATCGCGTCGCATAGCGCCCGGGAATTCCTGACGATCTGCTGGCCGTATTCACGGAACTGCTGGGTGCTGGCTTCCTTGAAACAGACCGCCTTAGCCGCGATGATATTCATGAACGGCCCTCCTTGCAATCCGGGAAAGACCGTGTGATCGATCAGGTCCGCATATTCTTTCTTGCAGAGAATAAAGGCCCCGCGCGGCCCCCGAAGGGTCTTGTGGGTCGTGGAGGTCACGAAATCGGCATAAGGCACAGGACTTGGATGAACTCCCGCCGCCACCAGGCCCGCAATGTGTGCGATATCGGTCATGAGAAGCGCCCCTACCTCGTCGGCGATCTCCCGGAACCTCTTGAAATCGATGATTCTGGAGTAAGAACTGGCCCCCACCACAATCATCTTGGGACGGATCCGCTTCGCCATAATCTCCGCCTCGTCGTAATCGATCATGTGCGTCTCACGAGAGACCCCATAGTGATAGGATTCGAAGATCCGCCCCGTAAAGCTGGCCGGTGCGCCATGGCTGAGATGGCCTCCGTGAGAGAGATTCATGCCGAGTATTTTGTCCCCCGGTTTGAGCATAGTCAGATAGACGGCCAAATTCGCCACCGTCCCCGAGAGGGGCTGTACGTTGCAGTGCTCCGCGCCAAACAGGGCCTTCGCCCGTTCAATGGCCAGGGATTCCGCCTGATCCACGAACTCACATCCCTCGTAGAATCGTTTGGCCGGATATCCCTCCGCGTACTTGTTCGACAGGATACTCCCCTGGGCGTCCATGACGGCCTGGCTTACGTAGTTCTCGGACGCAATCAAAATAATCTTATCTGCCTCTCGCTGCTCCTCCCCCAAAATAACCTGCGCGATCTGCGGATCCGCCTTCATCAGTGCTGTCATTCGTTAATATTCTCCCTTCCTGCTACTTTCCTTGATTTTGATTTCAACCAGACGAGGCTGTTTCTCGGCAGCGCTAAAAATTCTCTTTCTCAAACGCTTCGATCTTCCCGAGTCTCCGCGTGTGGCGCCCCCCCTCGAATGCGTTTCCAAGCCACGCATCCACGATACTGAAAGCCACGCCAGCTCCAACCACGCGTCCCCCGAAGGTGATAATGTTGGCGTTGTTGTGGCGGCGGCTCATCTCCGCCGTATAGGCGTCATGGACCACGGCGGCCCTTATCCCCTTAAATTTGTTGGCCGTGATGGCCATCCCAATCCCCGTCCCGCAGATGAGGATTCCCAGATCGGCCCTCCCTCCCTGAACGGTTCGAGCAACCTCGGCGGCGAAATCCGGATAATCTACGGACGTCTCCGAGTCTGTTCCCACATCCACGACGGAATATCCCTTATCTACGAGGTATGCCTTGACCTCCTCCTTCAGATGATATCCCCCATGATCCGACCCAATAGCTATCGATTCCACACCCCTGTCCTTCCTTGTAATTTAAGTTACTATATCTAACAAGATTCCCCGCCTTTTTCAAGAAAAACAGGGAACCATCGCCGAAGACCCCATGAACTTTCCCTCAAATTATCCTTTGCCAAAGAAACAGGTCGCTTTAATTCACCCCACAACCGGTTGACACGGAAGAACATTGGTGATTTAACCGACAAAAAACCAAACACGACTTTCAGAAAGGAGAGGCCATGTCTGTGGTGGAAGGGAAAACCATCGCCCCCGTCGGATTCTTCGCGGACATGCCCGAGGACTTAAGGAGAAAACTTCGGGGAATCGCAACGGAAAAAACCTTTGGTAAAGGGGAAATGATTTTTTACGAAGGCGATGAAAGCTTAGGGTTTTATCTTCTCATTTCCGGCCTCATTAAAATCTACAAGCTTTCTCCCGAAGGGAAGGAACAGATCCTCCAATTCATTCGCCCCAATGAAACCTTCGGTGAGGTGGTCGTCTTCTCCGGAAAGGCCTTCCCGGCAAACGCCGAGGCCGTCAAGGGAAGTCATGTTCTCCTTTTTCCGAGGAAAGACTTTCTCAATTTTATACACAGGAATCCGGACGTAGCCCTCACCATGCTCGCCATCCTCTCAGAGCGGCTCCGGCGGTTCACTCTCCAGGTGGAAAACCTCTCCCTCAAAGAGGTGCCGGGGCGTCTGGCAACCTATTTCCTCTATCTCTCCAGGGAGGAAGGCAAAGGAGAGACCTTTACCCTTGAAATCTCGAAAGGGCAACTCGCCAGCCTCTTGGGAACCATCCCGGAGACCCTATCACGCATTCTATCCAGGATGAAAGACCAAAGAATCATCGAGGTGGACGGAAACCACATCCGACTCCTGGACTTCTCGCGTTTGATCTCTCTCTCGGAAGGCGATAAACTTACCAGCGACGTGAATTCCTGAGGAAAGATGCGCCTCTTCTCTCCTTAGCCTAATGACTCGCAATAAAAAAATCTTTTTGGGCTCCCTCCTTTTCCTGTTAATAACGGGCATCGTCGCGTTCACCATTATCCTATTTTGTCTGACGGTCGATGTCCGCTCTCGTCTGTCTCAGAGGCGGTGGCAGGTTCCCTCCATTGTCTATTCGGATTCAGAAATCATTTTCTTGGGGGAGAGGATCAGCAGGGAAGATTTCATACAAATGCTGTTGACGCGAGGGTATCGCTTCGTATCTAATTCGCCCCGGCTTCCTGGAAGGTTCACATCCACAAAAAGGCAAGTTCGGGTTTTTTTGAGGGACTTTTCCTACCCGGATTATATCTTCCATGGTTTTTTGCTAACCGTCACCTTCCGAAAGGGTGCTATTGAAACCCTTCGAAAGGGGAAAAAGCTACTTGATCTCGTGGCCCTTGAACCCATGGAGATCGCACGCCTCTTTGGAAAGGATCGGGAGGCCCGGGAGCTCCTTTCCTACCATGAAATTCCTCGATATTTCGTCGACGCCATCATCATAACGGAGGACAAGCGTTACTTCCAACATAAGGGGATGGATTTGCAAAGCATCCTCCGAGCCCTGTGGGTGGATCTCCGGCATGGGAAGGTCCTCCAGGGAGGAAGCACCATTACCCAACAACTGGCAAAGAACTATTTTCTACGGCCGGAACGCTCCCTTTCACGCAAGGCCAAAGAGGCCCTGATTGCCCTCATTCTTGAAAGCCTCTACTCCAAAGAGGAAATCCTGGAAATGTACATGAACGAAATCTACATGGGTCAACAGGAAGGCACATCCATCAACGGCATGGGAGAGGCTGCCCGATACTACTTCGGTCACGACGTCAAAAACCTCTCTCTGGCAGAGGCTGCTCTTCTTGCGGGATTGATCCGGGCACCGAATTTCTACTCTCCATTTCTACACCCGGACCGGGCGAGGAAAAGACGTGACTTCGTCCTGAAAAAGATGTTACAGGCAAACATGATCACGCGAGAGGCCTATGAAAAGGCCGTGAAAGAACCCGTTATTCTCCCCTCTCTACCGGGGATCTCAAGGGACAACCTCTATTACGTCGATTTTCTGAAACGCCAGTTGGAAAGCTTCTATCCCGCCAAGGTTCTGACCGGCCGCGGCCTTCGGATCTTCACCACCCTACGACCGGAATTCCAAGAGGCAGCGGTCCAGGCCGTGAGAAGCGGGTTGGAAAAAATCGAACAGAGACGGCCTTCACTCAAACGACCCGGCAAACCCCTTCAAGCGGCGATGATCGTCCTTCAACCCAAAACGGGGAAAATCCTCGCCATGGTAGGGGGAAGAAACTACGCGAAAACCTCTTTCAACCGGGCCGTGGACGCTCACCGTCAACCGGGTTCACTCTTCAAACCCTTCGTTTACCTCACGGCCCTCGATGATGTCACCCCCGCCACAGTCATCCTCGACGCCCCAGACCGATACATTGTCAAAGGGAAAACCTGGACTCCCCGCAACTACGATGGCAAATACCACGGAAAAGTCACGGTAAGAACCGCTCTGGAATTCTCACTCAACGCCGCCACAGTCAACCTTGCCGCGAGGATCGGGCTGAAAAACATCATCAAGACGGCTCGAAATATCGAACTGAACTCTCGATTGGAGCCCTATCCCTCCCTTGCGCTCGGGTCCTTCGAGATGACGCCCCTCGAGCTGGCCAGGGCCTACTGCATCTTCGCCAACAACGGGCGGCTCCCCTATCTCCTCACGTTTCGGGACGTGGTCAGCGAGGATGGAAGGACGGAACAAAAAAGGGATATCTCCACGAAAACCGTTTGCAGCCCTGCTAAAGCCTATCTCGTCACAAGCATGCTCGAAGGGGTGGTGCGACGCGGAACGGCCAGAAATCTCAAGAGGCTGGGGATTCATTTTCCCTGCGCAGGGAAGACCGGAACAACCTCGGGATACCGGGACTCCTGGTTCGTGGGATTCACGAATGAACTTCTGGCGATTGTCTGGGTGGGATTCGATGACAATGCGAATACCCATTTGTCCGGCTCAATGGGGGCGATGATCCTATGGGCCGATTTCATGAAACGCGTCCAGTCGAGATTTCAGGCACAACCGTTCACCCGCCCTGCGGGGGTTGTGTCGAAATGGATCAGTGTCAACGTGGACTGGCCTCCAGTCACGATCCAACCGAGACAATACCAAGAGGTTTTCCTGCAAGGCCATGTTCCCAAGATGGCATCCCCTGTTAAGAGGAGACCTTCCCACCATAGAGGATCGCTGATCAGAAACTTGTTGAAAGGAATTTGGAAGGGTTTGCAGAACGTCTTCCGTTAACCGGATCCCAAGTACAACTCCCCGATGAAATCCCCTTGACTTTTTAGGCAATTTTGTTTTTAGTTATCGGAAAGGCAATGAAGTCTGCCTAAAGCGCCCGTATAGGGCTGATGACTTCTACCCGACAAGGGGTAGGAGCCGGAAATTCCTGCCCCATCCATGCCAGGGATGGGGATTTCTTTTCACCCTCATCCCCGATCGGGATGGGGACATTTTTTATGGGGCAGGCCATGCTGGATCTCTATAGCGCGTATCATCAACGAACCGCCGCGGCGCTGGACCGACTGCTTCCCTATGCACGTGAAACGGGAAGCCCGACTCTCGCCTCCGGCCTGGAAGAACTGCAGCGGAAGCTTCTGGACAATCGATTCTACCTCGTGGTGCTTGGACAGTTCAAGCGAGGAAAGAGTACCTCCATCAACAGCTTGATCGGAGACAAACTCCTCCCCACCTCCATCGTGCCCCTGACCTCCATCGTGACCGTCCTCCGTTTCGGAGACCGGCCCCAAATCGAGGTTCTCTTCAAGGATGGAACCCGAAAGGAGATCGACCGGGGATCTATTTCCGACTATGTCACGGAAAAGGGGAATCCAAAAAATGTTAAAAGCGTGGATCACGTAGAGATTTCCTACCCCTCCGAATACCTAAAGTAAGGGGTTCATATCATCGACACGCCCGGCGTCGGCTCCATCTTTACTAATAACACGGAGATGACTTATGATTTCCTGCCCCGCGTGGATGCCGCCCTCTTTCTCCTGGCGGGAGATCCCCCCATCAGCGAGGCGGAACTATCCTTTCTCCGGGATGTTCGGAAATTCGTGGAGAAAATCTTCTTCATTCAGAATAAGGTAGACTACCTCGACGAGGCGGAACGCGAGGAATCGATGGCCTTTTCCAAGCAGGTTATCGAAGAGACCCTCGGAGCGAATTCGGTAGTCATTCATCCTCTCTCGGCGAAAAAAGCCCTTTTGGGCAAGGTTCGAGGGGATGAGGCCCTCCTGAAGGGAAGTTTTCTTCCTCAATTCGAGAACACACTGAACAATTTCCTCACGAAGGAGAAGGGAAAGATCTTCCTTCGTGCCATACTGAAAGGGGCCCAAAAACGCCTGAACGAAGAAGCTGTTTCCCAAAAGATCGAGCTACAGGCCATCGCCACCCCGCTCAAGGACCTGGAAGAGAAGATCAGACTATTCCGGAAAGAGCTTGAAACCATTCAGGAGGAAAAGAGGGACAACGACTACTTTTTCGAGGCGGAGACGAAACGACTCATCGACCGGGTTGATCACGAGATCAAAGAACTCAAGGATCGACAACTTCCCGCCCTCATGGAGGAATTGAGAAAAACGGCGGACGAGAAAGAAGAACTGGATGTCAAAACCTACGTAGAAACATTGGAAAAGACCTTGAACGAAGGTATTGTCCGGGCCTTCGATGAATGGATCACGCGGCAGGAAGCCTCACTCAACAAGGAATACGCGAGAATTCCCAAAAAATTTTCTGATCGCACGAATGAAATCATTGATCGTCTGCTCGAGACGTCCGCGCAACTGTTCGGGATCGAGCTCGAGCGAATCAGCGGTGATGAGGTCCTCAAAGAAGAGCGAGGCTTCTACTACCTCATGGGGGACCGACCCAAGTTTTTCGATCTGGAAGGGGCTATCGACTTCTTCTCCCGCTCCGTGCTACCCAAGGGCCTGTCCCGGGGGCACGCCCGGAAAAAGATCCTGAAGAAACTCCCGGAACGCATCGACGCCAACTGCGGCAGGGTCAAGGCCGACTTTTCCCGGCGCATCCGGGAAAGCTTCCTGAAATTCCGCTACGACCTGAACCAGAAGATCGATGCCACCGCCGCCTCCATCGAAACGGCCTTGGAACGGGCCATGGAGCTGAAAAAGGTCAACACCGAAGAGGTGAAAAAACGGAAGACGATCCTCGTAAGCCGCCTTGAGAAAATCGAGGCACATTTCCGGGAGATAGAGGCCCTTTTGGACGAGATAAACCGGGAATCCACCCCATTTTACAAAACCTGAATCCGTCTGTAATATAATCTTAACATTTCCATGCGAATTTTAATGCGCGAATCACGGTCCCGGGCAAAGGGAGGATGAAGGGTGGCAAAAGCCGCGATTCTGGTTGTGGAAGATGATCGGGATATTCAGGAACTGGTGGCTTATAATCTGTCGCTGGAAGGGTTTCAGGTTTGGCGGGCTTCCACCGGCGAGGAAGGCCTTCAAATGGCAAGGGAAAGAAGGCCGGATCTCATCGTGTTGGATCTCATGCTTCCCGGTATGGATGGCCTGGAAGTTTGCAGGAGGATCCGGAGGAACGAGGAGACGGAAGAGATTCCCATTGTCATGCTGACGGCGAAGACGGAAGATGTGGATATTATCACCGGTCTGGAAATCGGCGCGGATGACTACGTCACAAAACCTTTCAGCCCCAAGGTTCTGGTCGCCAGGATTCGGGCCGTGCTACGGCGCAAAGAAGAGAAAGACAAATCCCCCAAGCTGATTCGATTCGATGGCCTGGAAATTCACTTAGGCCGCCACGAGGTTAGGATCGATGGAAACTCCATCACCCTGACCCTGACAGAGTTCAGGATCCTTCAGTTGTTGGCCTCCCGTCCCGGATGGGTTTACAGTCGAGAGCAGATTGTTTCCCATGTGCGTGGGACCGGATATCCCGTTACGGAACGCGCCGTGGACGTCCAGATCGTGGGATTGCGTAAAAAGCTGGGGAAATTTGGGGATCGGATCGTGACCGTGCGGGGCATCGGCTACAAATTGGCGGATGATTCATGAAACGGCGTCCTCTTATCTGGAAGATTTATCCCACCTATCTTTTCATCATTCTCATCTCGATCCTTGCCGTGAGCGGGCTGGCGGTCAGGACCATGAAGCTGATGTACATGGATCGGGTGGCCGCCGATCTCCAGGCACAGCTTTTACTCGCCGAGCCACAGTTTCTTCGGCATTTCAAAAACGGGACACCCGAGGGAATCGATCGCGCATGCAAGGACCTGGGACGGTGTGTCTCCACGCGTTTTACCGTTGTTCTCCCCGATGGCAAGGTCGTGGGTGACACGCTGAAAGATCCTGCCACCATGGACAATCATGCCGATCGGCCGGAAATTATTGAAGCAAGACACCGGGGCTGGGGGCGTTCCACCCGTTATAGCTATACCCTGAAAGAGCGGTTGATGTATGTGGCTCATCCCCTGAAACAAAACGGCAAAATCCTGGCGATCATGCGGGCAGCCTTGCCGATTTCTCTCCTCGATCATCTTCTCGGTACGATTTACAAAAAGATCTTCTGGGGCGGGATGTTCATAGCGGTTCTTGCGGCCTTGCTGAGTTTCGTGGTTGCGAAAAAGATTACCCGTCCCCTTCGGGAGATGACCCAGATCGTCCAGCGTTTCGCGGAAGGGCAACTGGATGAACGGGTGCCTCCCCAACAGACCCTGGAGCTTTCCCTGCTTACCGAGGCGATGAACAATATGGCGGCACAGCTTCGGGAGACGATCGAGACAGTGACCCGGCAGAAGCAGGAGCTGGAGGTCATCCTCACGGGCATGAGCGAAGGGGTCATAGCCGTTAACCTGAATGAGGCGATCATTTCCATCAATGCAAGGGCTGCCGCCCTTATCGGTACGGGCAGGGAGGCCGCACAGGGGACAAGTTTTTATGAGGTTGTCCGAAACTCCCGGTTGCAGAATTTCCTCAGGAAGGCCCTGGACACAGCGGATCCGGTTGAGGAAACGATCCCTTTCGGAGAAGGGCAGACCATGCAGTTACAGCTCCACGGGGCGCCCTTGATGGGTGAAGGGAACCGCAAGATCGGGGCAGTCGTTGTTATGAACGATGTGACGCATCTCCACCGCCTCGAGGTGATTCGCCGGGATTTTGTGGCCAATGTTTCCCATGAACTGAAAACGCCTATCACGGCCATTCGGGGGGCCGTTGAAACCCTTCAGGAGGTCGTCTTGAGGCGGCCTGAAGATGCCCGTCGTTTCTTAGATATGCTCTCGCGTCAGGTGGAGAGATTGAGCGCGCTGATCGAGGATCTTTTAAGCCTTGCACGAATCGAACAAGGTATGGAAAAAAAGTCGATTCCCTTTGAAACGGTTGATTTGGGAGATATGGTCCGACGTTGTGTGGAGGATTACAGACATGCCGCTCGGAAGGCGGGGCTAACCCTGAGTTTCACCGCGGAGGATGGGATCGCTCTCCGGGCAAATCCTCATCTGATAGAGCAGGCGGTGGGGAATCTCATTGACAACGCGATCAAGTACACCCCGAAAGGCGGCATGATCTTCGTGGATGTGCGGCGGATTGGCCGGGAGGTCATGATCTCTGTGAAGGATACGGGAATCGGCATTCCGTCCTCCGCTCAGAATCGGATCTTCGAACGTTTTTACCGAGTCGATAAATCACGGAGTCGGGCGTTGGGTGGAACAGGCCTGGGGCTTGCTCTCGTAAAGCATATCATGAACGTTCATCACGGGCGGGTCGAGGTCAAAAGTCGACCGGGCAAAGGCAGCCTCTTCCTGTTGACCTTCCCGATAGGCGAGAAATAGTTTCGATTCTCGGCCTTCTCTTTTCCCAAATCCTAACCAAAACCTCACGATAAATTTATCAAACCCCCATTTTTGGTTCATCATTGCCTAACAAAAGACCCCTATCCTTTCCCACAACGCAACGAGGAAAGGAGGTGAAAGCGAACGTCCCCGAGGCTATCGAATCAAAAAACCAAAAAAGGAGGATTGTTGAATGAAAAATTGGATCCATAAAGGACTGTTGGGATTATGGATAGGGGTTTTTCTTGTGGCGGGCGTTTCCCGCTCTTTTGGGAACCCGGTCGACCAGGACATCCAGCAATTGAAACAACTCATTGAAAAACAGGCGGTAACCATCAAGGCGTTGAAGGATCGCCTTGCCAAGATAGAGGCAAACCAAAAAGAGGTGGAAGTAAAAGTTTCCAGTCGGGAGACCTTCAAAGAGCAACTTCCGGAATGGATTTCAAGGATCAAACTCCACGGCGATTTCCGGTACCGGCATGAATATATCGATGAGGAAGGAGAAGATAACCGGACCCGTCACCGGATCCGCACCCGCATTGGGATGGACGCAAAGGTAAATGATGATATCGATTTCTATTTTCGCCTTGCCAGCGGTTCCACGGATCCCGTTTCAACCAACCAGACCCTGACAGGTGGATATACGAGCAAGAGCATCTGGATTGACCGGGCCTACGTGGACTGGCACCCCACTTTTGCCAACACGTGTGGTCACAAGGGACACCTGATATTAGGAAAAATCAAAAACCCATTTCTGATGGTTAAATCAAGTTCTTTAATCTGGGATGACGACCTGAGCCCGGAGGGAGGGGCCATTACCTACCAGGCGAAACTGGGAAAGATCAATCCCTTCATCAATCTTGGTGGTTTCTGGGTAGAAGAGCGGAAATCTTCCGGCAACTCAGGGATGTTTGGCGGCCAGATAGGAATCAAGCCGGTGTTCGGGAAGATAAATGTTATTCTGGGCGGTGGCTACTTTGATTATGTGGATACCCAGGGGGAGGCATCTTTCGTGAAAGAAAATAAAGGATTCGGCAACACGCTGGACGCGAATGGGAACTATGTCTATGACTATAACCTCTGGGAGGCCTTCGCACAGGTGGGAACGAAATTCAGAAAAATTCCCATCGCATTGTATGGGGATTATGTCTATAATACGGATCCGCGTGATGACAACAAGGGGTGGCTGATTGGGTTCAAGGTCGGCAAATGCAAGAGGAAGTATTCCTGGGAATTCAATTACACCTATCGCTATCTTGAAAAAGACGCCACAATCGGGGCCTTTACCGATTCGGACTTTATCGGCGGCGGCACGGATGGCAAAGGGCACAAGCTGAGTGCCGGGTTTCAGTTGGCCAAGCACTGGAAACTGGCAGCCACTTACCTCATTGATGACAAGCATATCCACAATTCCCATGATTACAACCGCCTTCAGGTGGATCTGAAATTCAAATTCTAAGGGATGATTTTGCTGAAATCTAACAAACGTTTAACAGGATCTTAACACAAAAATACAAGAATAAGATGACGAGAATGAAAACAAAGGAGAAGAAAATGAAAAAGTTTTTATTAACCCTGTTCCTGATAGCCTTTATGCTTGTGATGGCACATGCCGGCTACAGCATGACCCTCAATGGGGCGGGCGCAACTTTTCCTTACCCCGTTTACGCCCAGTGGGCCTATAAATATGAAAAACTCAGAGGGGTGAAGCTAAATTACCAATCGATCGGTTCCGGCGGGGGAATTGCCCAGATCAAGGCAAAAACGGTCGATTTTGGTGCCTCGGATGCCCCGATGAGGGCGGAGGAACTGAAAAAATATAATCTCTTTCAGTTTCCCATGATCATGGGCGGGGTGGTGCCTGTCATCCATATCAAAGGGGTAAGCAACGAGCAGATGAAACTCTGCGCCAAGGTCCTGGCGAATATCTTTCTGGGTAAGATCAGAAAATGGAACGATCCGGCCATCCGTAAGCTGAATCCGGGCCTAGCCCTTCCGGACCGGGAGATTACCGTGGTACACCGGGCTGATGGTTCGGGAACCACATGGATTTTCACCAATTATCTCGACAAGATTTCAAAGGAATGGCACAAAAAGGTGGGAACCGGTAAGGCTGTTTCCTGGCCCACGGGAGTAGGCGGCAAAGGCAATGAAGGTGTGTCGGCCTACGTGCAAAAGGTCAATGGCGCGATTGGATACGTGGAATTCGCCTACGCGCTTCAAAACGGACTTACCACCGTGCGGCTGGAGAACAGGGCGGGACGTTTCGTGGCACCGACCATTCGTTCCTTTCAATCCGCCGCGGCCCATGCCGATTGGGCCCATGCCCCCGGCTTTTACATGGTGTTGACAGATCAACCAGGGCCGGAGAGCTGGCCTATTACCGGTGCCTCATTCATCCTGATTTACAGGGTTCAGACAAGGCCGAATCGGGCCAGGGCCATGTTGACCTTCTTTGACTGGGCATACCGACACGGAGCGGGAATCGCGAAGAAGCTGGGCTATGTGCCCATGCCGGAAAAAATCGTGAAGCTGGTGGAAGAGGCCTGGAAGGAGAACCTGAAGGATACGCAGGGGAACCCTTTGTGGAAATAGGAACATTTTCTCCCTCCTCAGCGGGGACGCCCCAGGGCGTCCCCCTTTCCCCCCCACGGGGTGTTTTTCCTTCGGCGGCGGGAAAACATCGGGATACGATCTTCCGATGGCTGGCCATGGGGAGCGCCTTTGTCCTTCCCCTGCTGATTCTGGGACTCTTTGTCGCTCTTACTGGCCTCTCCCTGCCCTCCATCAAACGCTTTGGCCTCCATTTCATCGTTTCTCCCGCTTGGAACCCAGTGAAACATGATTTTGGGGCTTTGAGCAGCATCTACGGAACCCTGGTGTCCACGTTCATTGCCATGATTCTGGCCGTTCCCCTCAGCCTTGCCATTGCCCTGTTTCAAGTGGAACTGGTTCCTCCTGTCATTGGCCGTGTGGTCGGTAGCGCTATTGAATTGCTTGCGGCCATTCCGAGTATCATTTACGGGATGTGGGGGCTGTTTGTCTTCGCGCCGTTCATGGCGGATCACGTGCAGCCCTTTCTCGCGCGGATCGGAGGCAATCTTCCACTTTTCAAGGGACCCCCCATGGGAATTGGCATGCTGACGGCCGGCCTCATCCTTGCCCTGATGATTCTTCCGTTCATAACCTCTGTTACCAGCGATGTCTTTCGCATGGTGCCCGCTCATCTCAAGGAATCGGCCTACGGGATGGGTTCGACGACTTTTGAGGTTGCCCGAAAGATCACGTTGCGGTATGGAATCGATGGCGTTGTGGGGGCAGGCTTTCTGGGATTGGGAAGGGCCCTTGGGGAAACCATGGCCGTGACCTTTGTGATCGGGAATTCCCACAGGATTTCCGCCTCTCTCTTCACGGGGGCCAACAGCATTGCCTCGACACTCGCCAATGAGTTTACCGAGGCTTCGGATCCCCTTTATCTCAGCTCCCTGGTGGAACTGGGACTCATTCTGCTGATTCTTACCGTCATGGTTCAAATCCTTTCACAACTCTGGTTGAGGCGGATGCGCAGAAAGACCGGGAAGGGGATGTAGGTGCAGCCAAGGCTCGCAACGTATCGCAAACTGACCAACGCCCTTGTGGTGGGGCTGTCGGGGTTTTCGGCGCTTATCGGCCTCTTTTTTCTGGGTTGGATTCTCATGGTTGTCATCCTGAAGGGGATGGCGGCCTTTTCCCCCGATTTTTTTCTGAAGCTCCCGACCCCTCCCGGGGTGCCGGGCGGGGGCTTGGCAAACGCCATCGTGGGGACCCTGCTCATCACCCTCCTTTCCGTATTACTGGGGGTTCCCCTGGGTATCCTCGGGGGTGTTTACCTGTCGGAATTCGGGGAACAGTCGAAGATCGCCGCGGCGGTTCGGTTTTGTTCGAATGTCCTGATGGGAACACCTTCCATTATCGTGGGAGTCTTCATCTATGCCATCATGGTTTACCCCCTGGGCCACTTTTCCGGATATGCAGGTGCCGTCTCACTTGCTGTGATCATGCTTCCCGTGGTGGTCCGAACCACGGAGGATATGCTACGGCTGGTTCCCAACAGCCTGCGCGAGTCCGCCCTGGCCCTCGGCGCGCCCCGATGGAAGGTAACAGTTCAGGTCGTCTTCCGTGCGGCGAAGTCGGGGCTTTTCACGGGGGTTTTGCTCGCCATTGCCCGTGTCAGCGGGGAGACGGCCCCGTTGCTTTTCACCGCCCTAAACAGCCCCTACTGGATGGAGTCCCTTTCCAAGCCGACGGCCAATCTGACGGTTACGATTTTTAATTATGCCATGTCTCCCTACAAGGACTGGCAACGGCAGGCCTGGGGGGCCTCTCTCCTGATTATGATGGGGGTACTGTTCGTGACCCTCGTGGGACGATTTTACCTGAAAGGGAGGAAAACGCCATGAGTAACGTTGTTCGGCTTACCCGTTTCAACTGGCCGGAGAAGGGTGTGCCGAAAGGAGTCCTGACAGGAGAGGATGGACACGCATGGCTGCCTTCTCCGGTGCGGGAGAATGGTCCAAAACCAAAAGCGGTGCTGAAACCCAAGATTTCCACCCGGAATCTCAATTTTTTTTACGGCCGTTTCCATGCCCTGAAGGACAATTCTCTCGATATCTATGAGAAGAAGGTGACGGCCATCATCGGCCCTTCGGGATGTGGTAAATCCACCCATATCCGTGTTTACAACCGGATTTACGATCTCTATCGGGACCAGCGGGCGACGGGAACCATTCTGATGGACGGTGAGGACATTCTCAGCCCGGCCTGCGATCTGATCAAACTGCGGCGGCGCGTGGGCATGATCTTTCAGAAACCGACCCCCTTTCCAATGAGTGTCAAGGATAATGTAACCTATGGCTTGAAGATGCATTACAAACTGAGCCGATCAAGACTCATGGAGCGGGTGGAATGGGCCCTGAAACAGGCCGCCCTCTGGGAGGAAGTGAAGCATGATCTGGAAAAACCCGCTACGGCACTTTCCGGGGGACAGCAGCAGCGACTCTGCATCGCCCGGGCTATTGCCGTGGAGCCGGAAATCCTCCTGATGGATGAGCCAACCTCTGCCATCGATCCCATCGCCACAGCCAAGATCGAGGATCTTGTGGTTAATCTCAAAGAGAGATTCACCATTGTCATCGTGACTCACAACATGCAGCAGGCAGCCCGGATCTCGGATTTTACGGCCTTTTTTTACCAAGGGGTGATTGTGGAGTACGGGGAAACGGAAAAGATATTTACCAAACCGGAAAAGAAACAGACCGAAGAATACATCACGGGAAGGTTTGGGTAGAAAATGGTAAAGGGCAAAAGGAAATTGGGAAAAACAAAAACATATTTTCATACAGAAGCGCGAGGCATTAGAAAAAAATATTAGATTTTGTGGCTGGTAGCCTTTAGGCGTCGGATAAGAGGGAGAAAAGATGTCGGTTCACCTGCAAAAAGAGATAGAAAAATTGAAGAAATTAATTATTACCGAGGGAACGGTGGTGGAAGAATCCGTAACCAACGCGGTTTCCTCCATCGAAAAACGTGACGCCAATCTGGCGCAGCAGGTCATAAAAATGGATGATAAGATCGACCAGCTGGAGGTGAACCTGGAAGAGGAAGGACTCAAGATTCTCGCTCTTCACCAGCCGGTGGCCATCGACCTGAGGTTTATCGCGGCCGTCTTGAAGATTAACAATGACCTGGAACGAATTGGAGACCTGTCGGTTAATATCGCCGAGCGTGCTATCTTCCTTGCCTCGCGCCCCCCTATTGATGTCCCCTTCGATTTCAAGACCATGACGGCCAATGTCCGTATGATGCTGACACACAGCCTGGACGCCCTTGTGAAGCTGGATACCCAGATGGCAAAGGACGTTTGCGCCTCAGATGATATCGTGGATGAGATTAATCGAAAGATGTATGGCCAGGTGAGTGAAGGAATTAGGAAGCACCCTGAAAGGCTTGAGTGCCTGATCCATTTCCTCTTGGTCTCCCGACATCTGGAGCGAATCGCCGACTTGGCTACAAACATCGCCGAGGATGTCATCTACATGATTGATGGGAAGGTTGTGCGCCACAAGGTGGAGGATTACGTGGCCACGTCTTCGCATTAATTGTCGTGGATTCAATGCGTTTCTGAGTATTTTCTGAAGGTTTGAAGATTTCTTTTTACGGTTAGGATTGCCGTTCCTTCTCGGAAAGGATATAGTATCTCCATGCGGCGGATAAAATCGATACTCTTTATTTTCGCCCTGGTAACGGTCGTGGTGATCTTCCTTGACCAATGGACCAAGCACCTTATCGTCAATCGGCTCCTTTTGTATCAATCCATTCCCATCGTCAAGGGATGGCTCAATCTCGTCTATGTCCACAACACAGGGGTAGCCTTTGGATTTTTCAACGGTCCCAACAACTTTCCCAAAACCCTCTTTTTTTCTGGCGTAACCCTGATTTCGGTGTGTGTGATCCTTTATTTTTTATGGCATGCCGTCTCCACGAGAAACATGATCCAGGCAATTATCCTGGGAATGATCTGCGGCGGTGCCATCGGGAACCTAATCGACCGCTTTCGTATCGGCGCCGTGATCGATTTTATCGATGTCTATTACAAAAAATACCATTGGCCCGCCTTCAATGTGGCGGACGCTGCCATCTCAGTGGGCATCATTCTTTTGATCTTGCAACTTTTGCGAAAGGAATCCGGGAAATCGGAAGAGGCAAACTGGAATGCATCCCGTTCTGTTTCACATCGGTAATTTCACCATTTACAGCTACGGCGTATTCGTGGCCCTCGGATTTGCCGCCGGGATTACCTGGGCCTATTTCGACGCCCGCAAACAGGGCATCGATCCGAACAAGATTCTCGACCTCGCCTTCTATCTCGTCCTTTCCGCCATCCTAGGCTCCCGCCTCTTTTATGTCCTGATCGAATACCGCGAGTATCTAAACGATCCCATTCGGATTCTCAAGATCTGGGAGGGTGGGCTTGTCTTCTATGGAGGACTGATCCTGGCTGGGATTACAGGAACGTGGTACGTGCTGCACCATCACCTCCCCCATTGGCGCGTCATGGACGTCTTCGCCCCCGGAATCGCCCTGGGTCACGCCATCGGACGTATTGGCTGTTTCTGCGCCGGATGCTGTTACGGAAAGGTCTGCCATTGTTCTTTCGGCCTCGTCTTCAAAGACCCCAAGAGCCTGGCGCGTTTAGGGATTCCCCTTTATCCCACCCAGCTCATCTCATCAGCAATGCTTTTCGTCATTTTCTTTATCCTAATCCTCATTGAACGAAGAAAAAGATTTGACGGACAGGTCTTCTGGTCTTACGTTCTGATATATTCCACCGCACGGTTTGGCATCGAGTTCCTGAGGGGTGATCCGCGAGGATTCACCATCCCAGGATTGATTTCAACCTCTCAGGGAATCAGCTTGATCTTGATTCCCCTGAGTATTTATTTTCTCATTCGGCTGAAGCGCCAAAACGAAAGGCACAGGGGGTAATAATATGAGTGTCCTGAATATCCTGAAATACCCGGATCCCTTCCTCAAAAAACCGGCGGAGGCCGTTCCGGAAAAAGAAGATGTCTCTGATCTCATCAAAGACATGTTTGAAACCATGTATAACGCCCGGGGAATTGGCCTCGCGGCTCCCCAGGTGGGGGTTGGGAAGCGGGTGATCGTTCTGGACGTGTCTCCGGTGGACGAGACTTCCAAATCCTTAGCCCTCATCAACCCAGAGATCGTGTCTCGCGAAGGCAGGGAAGAGTCCGAAGAGGGGTGTCTGAGCGTCCCCGAACTAAACGTGAAGATAACCCGAGCCAGCAAGGTCACCGTGTCGGGCTACACACCAGAATGGGAGGTCATTCAGGTAGCAGCAGAAGGTATCCTGGCCATTGCCCTTCAGCATGAGATCGATCATCTGGACGGGGTCCTGATCGTGGATTATCTCAGCCGCCTTAAGAGGGAATTCTACCGAAAAAAGATTAAAAAAATGTATGCACAGAGAATGTAGGTGAATCGTGGGAACGAAACTCGTCTTCATGGGAACTCCCCGCTTCGCCGTTCCGTCTCTCAGGGCCCTGCGCGAAGCGGGGTATGAAATCAGTGGGGTAATTACCCAACCGGACCGGCGGAAGGGCCGGGGTAAAAAGGTCGTTCCCCCACCCATCAAGGAAACTGCCCTTGCACTGGGTATCCCTGTTTACCAGCCAGATAATCCCAACACGGAAGACTTTCTCCACCAACTTGCCGCGCTATCCCCAAACATCATCGTGACGGTGGCGTTCGGACATCTCTTAAAAAAACAAATCCTGAACCTTCCTCCCCTTGGTTGTCTCAATGTCCATGCCTCTCTACTGCCCAAATACCGGGGGGCAGCTCCCATCGCTTGGGCCATTTTCAACGGAGAAGAGGTTACTGGTGTCACTATCATGAAAATGGATGAGGGCATGGACACGGGTCCCATCCTGGCGGTACAAAAAGAGGCTATCCGACCCGACGACACGACCGAGACCCTGAGCCAAAGGCTGTCGGAAATCGGAGCGGAGCTGATCGTCGAAACCTTGAGGGAATGGCTTGCTGGTCGGATCACTCCCCTTCCCCAGGATCCATCTCAAGCTACTTATGCCCCCCCGCTAACGAAGGGGGATGGGAAAATCGACTGGACCCGATCCGCCCTCGAGATCGAACGGCAAATCAGGGCCATGATCCCCTGGCCCGGAGCCTTTACCACCATCGAGGGCAAGATACTGAAAATCTTCAAGGCGAAGGTCGTCGATATGGCAGACGACTTAAAACCCGGCCAAAGTATTATTACAGACGACGCCTGGCGGGTCGTCACGGGAAACGGCACACTTGAGCTTTCGGAAATCCAACTGGAAGGTAAAAAACGCCAGGAGATTCACACTTTTTTAAAAGGCTTCAAATCGCGAGGGATGCTCACCTTGTCCTAACTATGGACAGGGATTGAAAATACCCTTGAATGTAATATAAATAAGGCACGGGCAAACGTCGCCCGAAAGCTTAACTTCGCAGAAGGAGTCTATTTTGGCCAAAATCGATGTTTTACTTGAGCTCATGACCCAATACGGGGCCTCGGATCTCCACATCTCAGCGGGGACACCCCCCATGTTGCGTATTGATGGGATTCTACAGCGCATCAAGTATCACGATCTCTCTTCAAAAGAAACAGAAGTCCTGCTTCTTGAAATGTTAGACGAAGATCAAATTGAGCTTTTGAATGAGAGAAAAGATATCGACTTCGCCTATAATCTGGGGGACAAGGCGCGGTTCAGGGCCAATATCTTTATCGAAAACGGGGGATATGCCGGCGCGTTTCGGATGATCCCCACGAAACTGAAGACGATTCGCGAATTGAACCTTCCGGATGCCGTCCAGACACTTGCAAGGATCAAGAGTGGACTAGTCATCGTGACGGGACCTACCGGTTCCGGAAAATCGACAACCCTGGCCGCCATGATCGATCTCATCAACAAGGAGAAAAACTATCATATCATCACCCTGGAGGACCCCATCGAATTCATCTACCCGAAGGGGAAATGCCTCATCCATCAGAGACAGATCGGGTTCCACGCGAAGGACTTTTCCTCCGGCCTGAAAGCATGCCTCCGCGAGGATCCGGACGTCATTCTTGTGGGGGAAATGCGGGATCTGGAAACGATCCACCTGGCCCTCACTGCCGCCGAGACGGGACTTCTCGTGCTGGCCACACTGCACACCTCCAGCGCTCCCAAGACAGTGGATCGCATCGTGGACGTCTTCCCCACCTACCAGCAGGCTCAGGTCCGGACCATGCTGAGCGAATCTCTGAAGGGAGTCATTGCGCAACGCCTTTATAGGAAGGCCGATGGAACAGGGCGGATCGCTGCGGTCGAGATCATGATCTGTACCCCCGCCATTCAGAACCTTATCCGGGAGGGTAAGACCTATCAGATCTTCTCCGTGCTTCAGACGGGATCAAACATCGGAATGCAAACGATGGATTCCCATATCAAGAAAATGGTGCAACAGGGGATAATCTCCGCCTCAGAAACTGAGGGATAACTTGAGGAGGGAAATATTTCAGCAAGGTCTGAGATGAAAGACGAGAAACAGTTCAAAAAACACTTGGTAAAGAAAAGACTGATCAAGCGGCTTGACCTGGTGAAGGCGGAAGACTACGCCATGACGGCCAAGATCCCACTGGACGAAGCCTTGGTGTTTTTGGATCTGATCGACCTCAAAGATCTGGGTAAGGCCCTGTCGGAGTTTTACAAGGTCCCTTATCGCCCTCTCCTTGAAGCCGCACCGCCTCCAAAGGCAAAGAAACTCGTGTCCCTCGAATTGGCCGAGAAATGGCATGTCTTTCCTGTAGATTTTGACGCCGAAGAGGGAGTTTTGACTCTCGCCCTAAGCAATCCAAAGGATTTAGAAAAAACTCTCATTCTCGAAGAGAACCTCTTCGCGCCCCACCGCGTCACCTATACCGTTGCCCCGAATATGGAAATCCGAGAGGCCATCGACCTCTACTACCACGGAAAGAAGGGCACGCGAAAGAAACACGAATCGCTCAAACTTCCGGATGACTTCACCATCCTGCCTGATGAGACAGAAATGGACACCCTGGAGCCTGCCGAGGAAACCACCACTTATACGAGACACCTTCTCCTCCTCGAGCCCGAATTAAACAGGGCAAGGGCCTATAGAACCCTCCTGGAACTGGAAGGCATCAAGGGAATTACCTGGGTTTCCACGCTCAAAGACGCGAAAAAATATATCATCAAAGACACCTTTGACACCCTTCTGGTCAATGGCAACGTCTTCAATCGTGAGGGCACGTGGTTAAAAGAGATAAAGGAAACAAACACCGATCTCGACATTCTCTATTACTACAATCTCTCTCCCCTGCTTTTGCAGCAGGTCTATCCTTACGAACAAATGAGCAGCGCCCTGATCTCTATGGCAGACTTCTTTGTAAGTCAGATTTTGAAAGATCAGCACAAACGCCTCGCGGAAATCCGTCTCTGCGCTAAATATGGGAAACTCTTATCGCTACGGCTCGGCATGAGCGGAGCCAAGGTGGATGCCATCGTCTTGGCAGCATGGCTCTCGGCTCCGGAACTTCGGCGGAGTTTTTTCGAGACCGTTAAGATCCCCTATCCGATCAAAGAAATTATGGATTTCGAGAAAATGCTCAAGAGTCCGAAGAGAAAGAAAGAGGTCACCATCTTCGGAATGGTTAAAAGCTACGTTGAAACGATCGCGGATCATCCTGAAATCCATGGTGATCTGGGAGCCATCAGGGAAGAGCTGATCAAAAGATTTCCTCTCCCAGAGGATAAACCCATCCTCGAATCGTTCTTGCACCTCTTGAGGGAAGATCAGCTCCTACAAGACGTTGGCAAGGTTTCAGGTAGGATTTTGATCGTGGATCCCGAGGTCTTCGAGGATTCCGGGCTCTACCTCCGCCTCTCTAACGACGGGTATCAACTAAGGATCAGCCGTTCCGCCAAAGAAGCCCTCGAATTTCTATCGGAGGTTGTTGTGGACGTGATCATCTCTGAAACGGAGCTTCAGGACGGGGACGGCCTCGATTTCTGCAGGAAGGTAAAAACCCAGTCGAAATTCCATGATGTCTTTTTCTTGGCCCTTTCAACCGATACGACTCCTGGGTTAGCAGCCCGTTCCCTGGAAGCGGGGGCGGATGACTTTCTCCAGAAACCCGTAGACTTGGAGCTTCTCTCCCTGAAACTCGCACGCGCTCTTATTAAAAAGGGAAAGGGTCAGGCACAACGAGGGGTTAGCGGATCGCTCAACGACATGAGTCTGACGGACCTGGTCCAGATCCTTTCCGCTGGGGACAAAGATGTCCTTATCACCCTTGAGGGCGGGATGAGAAAGGGGAAAATTTTCATCAAACAAGGGGAGGTCATCCATGCCGAAACCATCAGCATGGTGGGCGAAGAGGCATTTTACCAGCTCATGAGTTGGAAAGACGTAAACTTCAGCGTAGTCCCCTACCACGAATTTCCGGAAAGAACCATCAACATGTCACTCATGTCATTGCTGATGGAAGGCGCGCGTCTCATGGATGAAGCGGCTATCACAGAAGCAGAAAAAGGATAAACCTGGAGGAAGATATGGACTCGAAAAAGGACGTTCCTGCCATTTTAAAGATAACCAAGATTGAGAAACAAGCTGTGATACTCATGCAATCAGACGAGGTTGAACTGGAAAAGGCCACCCTTTTCCTCAGCGAATATTCTCCCTTCCATTCCGGTCCCGAAACGGTGGAAGAATTGCTCAATCACGGCCCTTCATTCATCCCTATTAAATTTTCCGACGGAAAGTTTCGCATTCTAAACCGAAACAAGATAATCTA
>JAOZMY010000009.1:34963-40066 GCA_029934085.1 bacterium
TCCACGACTTCGTCCAAGAAAGGGATCAGAGTCAACAACCGGTCCTCCTTATCCACCAGCTCGATCACGATGGGAAGGTCCTCCGAAAGGCGAAGGAATTTGGAGGTATGCAGCCGGCTGTCCGCGCCAAAACCCATAATCCCTCGGGTCACGGTAGCACCAGCGAGATTCATCTCTCGGGCCTTTAAGACAATTTGCTCATACAAAGGCTTACCTTTGTAATGATCGTCTTCTCCGATAAAAATCCTTAGAAGTAATCCCTCTTCCGGCAGTTTCATACCCCCCCCTTATCGAAAGATTGTCCAGAGCCTTCCCGCCAGGGCCATCCCGGTGAGAACCAAACCGATCCCAAGAAGATTGTTCATGAATACATTCCCCAATGCCAGAACAAATTCTCCATCTCTCAAAAGATTGACCGTTTCGAATCCGAACGTGGAAAAGGTCGTCAAAGCACCCAGAAGACCGATAAAAAGAAAATCGCGTGCGCCAGGGGGAAAAATCGTCCGTTCAAAAATGACCCAGAAAAAACCAATAAGAAAACACCCCAGGAGATTAACCGCCAAGGTCCCCCAGGGAAATCCCCCATCGACAAAACGATAGGTCAACCCGGAAATCCAATAGCGCAGGAGAGCCCCAACGCATCCACCCGCCGCGACCATAAAAATCTTCATTGTTCCATCATTCCCCCATCGTCAAAGTTTTCGGTTCATAGCATATCTAACGGGGAAATGCCACGATATTGGGCTCCTCACTGGCACCTTTCTATGGACTGGGAAAAACAAGTACTCAACATCTCAAAAAAGAATGGAGGGCGATGGGGGAATCGAACCCCCGACCTTTGGTTCCGGAGACCAACGCTCTATCCGCTGAGCTAATCGCCCTCGTTTGCGGTTTGTTTTTTACCACGAGGAAATAATAGGGTCAAGTTCCGGTCTTTCACGACACTCAGCATTCCCGTAAAAGGTGAGAATCATCACTCAATAATCTTAACAGAGATCCCCTATTTCCAGCACGTCTGGGAGGTCGTAACGATCACTTTCCAGGGCCCTTCTGGAACCTCATTTTCTCGGACGAATTGCCAGTTCACAGTGTCGATGTCGGACAGGTGAAGATAATCCCTCACGGCCGGTGAGACATCGATACCAGCATGGTGATTATGGGGATTTCTGGGGCGGGCCGTCCCAAAGACGTAGGCCGCATCATCGTTTAGGAACGGTCCGACATCCTCCCATTGGGCGTAGGCCGTCTTCCCGTTCTTCATGATCTTGATCCAGCGATTCTTACACATGGATTCCCAAGGCTTCCACTTTTTCTCCTTCGCCCAATAAACTACCCTATAAGCCGAGCGTTTCCTCCGCCCTCTGAAGTCATTGTAAGGTAAGGCGGCATAAAACGGGTTCTCCTTCGGGAAAAAACTGCTGGGAAAATATCCAAAACGATCATGAGGTGTATCAACTCCCCCATAATGCCTTACCCATCGTTTATCCCACGCGCTCATGGTGTTATTGCTCTGGCTGCGGGCACCACGGGTCTTTTCGCCAATCCAGAAAACCGTTACCGTGATATCCCTATGAATAGGATAGGGAGGGGCCTTCTTATCCCCTGCCAGGCCGGAAGCTGTGAAATAGTAGGTGAAGAGAAGATAAACAGACAAAAAAAGGAGAAAAGGGCGGGGTGTTTTTTCTATGTGTCTCATCTCTCAAAAGAGATGTGTATCACAATTTATAGAATTCTCGAAGGGTTTTCGCCTGGAAGACGAAAATGGAGGCGAAGGTAAAGCCGGCTACGGCACAAAGGATGATAAGAAGTCTCGTGTAAGGCAACCCTACAGCCGCCCTGGCAGTGGCAAGAAGATAGGCCGTTCGAATCCAGGCGAAGGTTGCAAAAACCAGGATTCCTTGTGTGAGCCTCACGGAAAGGGGATGACGTATCAGAAGGGCTACAAGAGGAACCAATCCAATCCCCATGAAAAGAAGCTGCCCGTGGCGGAGAAAATGTGCACTGATTAACAAGGAACTGATTACAACAGGAACTACAGATATGAGAGCCTTTAAAAGCTTATTCACCGATTTCCCCCTGCTCTGCAATTTTAACAAACTATACCAATCATCCCAGCAGCCTACAAGCGACACGCTTACGGCCATTCATGAAATATCTCCTCGGTTAGTATCAATGCCATTCTTCCCAAACAAATCTTTAACCTCCAACTCACGCCTTTTGCGAACAACCCAAGTTTTATGTATACTTAAACAAACGCGAACATGAGACGCAAAACAAAGGAGCACGTCATGAGTGACTTCTACCAATCCGAACCCATCACCACGCTTCATAGACTGGGGTCCGCAAATCCTGAAAGAATGGATAAAGAAATCAACAGATTCTCCAAAAAACGCCCCGTGGCGCTCATTCTTCCCTCCCTTATCACGGAGCTGGACGGCACTGCCCTTCCCCGCATCTTAGAGACACTGCGATCCGTGACGTATCTTTCCCGAGTCGTGGTCACCCTTGGGCCGGCAACGGCGGAGGAGTTCCAACGGGCCCGGGATTTCTTTGGGCGGCTTCCTCAACCGACTGTTTTAGTCTGGAACAACGGCCCGCGTGTCTCGGAGCTTTACCAACGTTTAGAGGAAGTCGGCCTCCCCGCGGGACCGGACGGAAAGGGCCGAAGCGTTTGGATGGCCATAGGATACCTCCTCTCGGATACCACGGCGGAGGTAATTGCCCTTCACGACTGTGACATCGTGACCTACGACCGTGAACTCCTGGATCGCCTCGTTTTTCCCGTCGTGAGTCCGGATACGGGGTACCAGTTCTGCAAAGGATACTACGCCCGCTTCTCGGACCGTCTTCACGGTCGTGCCACGCGTCTCTTCGTGACTCCGCTCATCCGCGCCCTGAGGAAGATGGCAGGTAATCTTCCCATCCTCACCTATCTCGATAGCTTCCGCTATCCCCTGGCGGGAGAGTTCTGCCTAACCGACGGCATGGCATGGGGGCTCCAGATCCCCTCCGACTGGGGATTGGAAATCGGGGTTCTGGCAGAAATCTATCGAAACAGCACCCCCTCTCGGGTCTGTCAATCGGAGCTCTGCGATCGTTATGACCACAAACACCAGTCCCTATCCGATTCCCCCGACAAAGGTCTGTTCAAGATGGCGACAGATATCGCCAAAACCCTTTATCGAATCGTCGCGAGTGAAGGCGTCCTCTTATCGTCCGCTTTTTTCGAAACGCTGCGGGAAACCTACCTTCACTTGGCCCACGGGGCCGCCGGCCAATACCAGGACGAGGCCCTTATCAATGGATTGGGATATGATTGGCACGAAGAGCTTCGGCACGTGGAAACCTTTGGAAAAGCCATCACCAGGGCCGGCAAGGACTTCACAGGGCGTCCAGGCGAAGCGCCTCTCATCCCGAGCTGGCGTCGGGTGGATGCTGCCCTCCCCTCCTTCCTCTCCGAGTTGAAGGAGGCGGTGGAAACAGACAACGCGTGACTCACGGAGACCTTTCGGTGAAAACCCGGCCAAACTTCCTCATTTTTACCGACCTGGACGGCACTCTTCTGTCGGAGACCGATTACGATCCCGGTCCGGCCCGGCCGGTTCTCGAGCGGTGCCGGCAAAACAGCATCCCCGTTATCTTCTGCTCCAGCAAGACGGCGGCAGAGATCATCGCTCTGCGGGAGACCCTCGGTAATGCCGACCCATTCATCTGTGAGAACGGGGGGGCGATCTATCTCCCTTTGGGAGCCTTTCCAGAGACAGGCATCACCACGCGTCGGGAGGGTGACTACGAAATCATCGAAATCGGAACTCCTATCTCCCGACTCAGGGAAGTTCTCCGGAGGGCCACCGCGAAAACCGGGGCTGATGTGAAGGGTATGGGAGAAATGAGCCTGGAAGAGGTTTGTGATCTCACAGGGCTCAAAGAGAAGGAAGCAATTCTGGCCATGAAACGTCAATACGACGAGCCTTTTATCCTCATTTCGGGTAACTCCGAGGCGTTGGAAAGGGAGATCAAATCCCAAGGGTTCACCATGACTCGAGGCGGACGGTTTTTCCACATTTTGGGTGGCAGTGACAAGGGGAAAGCCGTACGCATCCTCTCAGAGCTTTACAGAAAAGGCGCCGGGCACCTCCTGGCCGCAGGCCTGGGAGACGCGGAGAATGACCTTCCCATGTTTCGGGCCGTGGACCGGGCCTTCCTGGTTCAAAAACCCGGGGGACAATGGGGATCTCTTCCCCATCTACCCAACCTCACGAGAATCGAAGGCGTGGGGCCCGAGGGCTGGGTAAAAGCCATCGATTCCCTCCTCAATGAAACGGGCTACGGATAGAGGGAATCCAACACGTCCGCGCGGGTATAATAGACGCGCGGGCGGGTTTTATATTTCCCCCTTAAAGGTTTTGCATTTCTTTCCTTGATGCGCTTCGCGATTTCGCTGTCAGGATCGTCCAGGTCCCCGAAGATCAGAGCTTGGGTGGGACAACTCGTCACACAGTAAGGTGCTTTTCCCTCCTCGATCCGCTCCAGGCAGAGATCGCAGCCATCCGGCACCCCGTTTTCCCGCATGACCCGGACTCCGTAAGGACAGGCGACGACGCAAAGCTCACACCCCACACACTTCTTCGCGTCCACCCGGATAATCCCTCCTTCGCCTTGAATACACGCCCCGAAACGGCAGACCGCCACGCAAGGGGGATGGTCACATTGCATGCACAGCACGGGGAAGATCCACCGCTGCACATCGGGGAAGATCCCTACCGTCCTATCCACGAGACGGATGCGGCCCTCTTCCCCGGCAGGAATCCCATGCCAGTTCTTGCATCCAACCACACAGCCATTGCAGCCGTTGCAGCGCTCCACGTCGATCAAAAGGGCAAAACGGGCCATCTATCCCTCCTCTGCCAAGAGGCGCCGGATTTTCACCATGGTGTTCTTCGTGATATCCCCGCTCAGGGGATCCCTTCGCTCCCAGTCATACAGGACATTGGGATTGGTTCCCCCCTGGAGGGGCGAGGTTTCCGGAAGCCCTAACTCAGGGCAGTCCTGCCACCAGCCGTGCTGGCCCATGAGGGTATCGGGACGAATCCCCGCAAACAG
>JAOZMY010000060.1 GCA_029934085.1 bacterium
ACGCAGAAGGCAAAAATACCCACCAAACCGGAAATTTGATTTTTCCCTGGAATAACAAGCCAACAATTATATGCCAGTCATGATTTTCAAATTCCCAAAGCAACCGGTTTAACAATCGGCAACGGCAACGGAGGAATTGGGAATTCTGTCCCCCGCGCCCTAAATGACATGCCAGTCTCACGAATAGGAACAGTCTCTTTTACAGCCACAGGAGTCCAGCTTCTTACAATCTCTGTGCTCATGCCTTCTAATGGTGGTTGAGGAACATAATTTTACATAAGAGCCGGTTCCACATGAGCTTTCACATTGGTCCATTTCAGACGGAACCGGTTCTTCGTCAACTCCTTCAAAAACCACGAAACATCCTCCCACTCATTAGCTCCAGATCCTTTCCAAAAGGAATCACCACCATTTAGTTTCAGTATCATTCTGCTATTTCCAGGTATAAAATCAACTTACCTTTCCAGCATCTCTCGTACCGCCTTGACAAATATGAATATATCAATTATTATAAAATTAATAACATTTATCGGAGAGAAAAATGTTGAAACTTCCCACCAACATCCGTTACGGGATCCGTCTAATCATCACACTTGCGAAGGCTCAACGGCGGATGAATACCAACGAGCTGGCAAGGGAGATGGATGTGTCCCCACTTTATCTCAGGCAGGTTGCCATCCCGCTGGAAAAAAATGGTATCATCAAGAGTGTCAAGGGAGCCAAGGGGGGGTATTCGTTGAACGTGGATCCCTCGAAAACTAATCTTTACACCATCATAAAGGCTATGAACGAGGATTTTTCTCTTTTAGAGTGTGTCAACTGTTCCGATGCCTGCCCTCGAAGCGATACCTGCGTAAGCCGAGAACTATGGATCGGCTTGAGCCTGGCGCTGAGAAACGCCCTTCAAGGAGTCACCCTTAAAGGGCTAATCAGCGAAAAACCCGAAAACCTCATCCATAATATCTTAGGGAAGAAAGGCGAGGCAAGCTTTGTTCAAAGTGCTTAGAGAAGACATCCAAATGGTCTTCGAGAGGGACCCGGCCGCCGTGTGCTGGTGGGACGTCCTGTTCCTTTATCCTGGCCTGCATGCTGTAATGATTTACTCATCCACGATGAATGGGGATAATTGAATTTTAATACTCATCATCGATCTCCCAAGCTCTTGCAAAAACAAGATTATTTTCCGAAGCGATACAGTTCAGCCTGACCAAAGGTGCCCTGTCGATCAATCCCGTAATATCCTTTGCGAATTTCACGATACCCTCTCTATATAATATATTATTTTATATGTAATTGAATTAATAATATTTATCAAGCACGTAGGCAGGGCTAAAGTATATTCTATTTTCCTATGTCCAAATCTCTGAAAAATCTAATAAGAAACGTATCCCGTTCGCTTTTCCTTACACCACTATGGGAAGCTCTTCCCAGCAAGTGGTATAACGGGGTGAACGCTGCGAACTGTTCACACGCCACCTCCTCTCGAAACCGGAAGCCGCTAACCGAAGGGTTTCCGATCCGTAGCGATGATTGATGAGGTCCATCGCGTGCATCAGGCGGCGTTTTTTCGCGGCTCCCTTTGAGGGGAAAAACAGGTTGGGCTGCCAGGCTCCCTCTCCAGTCAATCCCAAAAGCATAACACCCGCTTTTTTATACTGATACCCAGGTTTGAAGATCTTCCCTATCCCCTCCCGTGCAACGCGCACCAGGTCCGGTGTATAACTGGTAGGATTTTCCAAGGAGATCGTCACGGCGTTGGCATACTGAGGTCCTTCCCTGTAAGGGCTGGTAGTCAAAAAGACTTGAACGCAGGAGGCAAGAAGGTAGTGTTTCCGCAATTTCTCCGCCGCCCGCGAGGTATAGAGCGCCACGGCCTCCCCCAGTTCTTCCCGAGTCTCTACCCACTTCCCGAAGGTACGGGAACTTAGAATCCCTTTCTTAGGGGGCGGGGCCTCCTCGAGAGGAATGCAGGGAATCCCTCTGAGCTCCCAGACGATTCGAAGTCCCATAACAGTAAGATGGTGTCGAACCCAGGCGTCTGGGGCATTTCTCAGCTGGCGGGCCGTATAGATACCACGGGACCTCAAGGTTTTCTCGTGCCGCTTTCCAACACCCCATACCTCTCCTACTCGGATCTTTTCTAAACGGTCCTCCAAGAGAAGGGGATCTGTAAGGTTAAAGACACCACCATACTCGGGAGAGATCTTCGCGATCCGGTTGGCGATTTTAGCCAGGGTCTTGGTGCTCGCGATCCCGATGGAAATAGGAATTCCCGTCCATCGCTCCACCGTTTCCTTTATCTTCTTTGCAAGGGATTCCGGTTCTCCAGGTATCCCTCCTGGGAACGATAGAAAGGCTTCATCAATGGAATAGATCTCCATGTCCGGGGTAAAATGGGAGAGGACCTCCATGACGCGTCGGGACATATCCCCGTAAAGGGAATAATTGGAGGAAAAAACCTGTATGCCATATCGCTTGATTTGCGCCCGATATTTGAAAGCAGGCGCCCCCATAGGGATGCCCAGGGCCTTGACCTCCTCAGATCGGGCCACGATGCACCCGTCGTTGCTCGACAGGACCGCAACCGGCTTCCCCATCAAGGCAGGATTAAAAACCCGCTCACAAGAGACATAGAAGTTGTTGCAATCTATCAAAAAGAAGAGCGAAGACATGGCAATCCTTCAGGACAAGGCATGAATAACATACGTTACCACCCCCCAAATATGAAAATCCGTCTCTGGGGAAACTTCAACGGCGGGATAAAGGGGGTTTTCGGATTCGAGAAATACCCTCCCATCTTTTTTACGACGTAGCCGCTTGACAACCAGATCCCCGTTTACGGCCGCCACGACCACGGCCTTATCGTGAGGCTCCAACGCCCGATCCACAATGATGATATCCCCCGGATAAATCCCGGCTTCCACCATGGAATCCCCCTCTACCCGGACAAAGAACGTCGCAGCCGGATGTTTGATAAGATGGGTATTGAGATCCAGGGTGTTTTCGATGAAGTCATCGGCCGGTGACGGGAATCCCGCCGGTACCCGGGCGCCATAGAGGGGGAAATGGCGTGCCTCCGGATCGCTTTTCGGAATCATTACCTTCGATTTCATCAAAAAACCCCGTTTGTTGAGTTCAAAAGGTTCAAAACCAGAAGACCTCCACGCAAGTCCTAACCGCCCTGCAACCAAGAGACTACTCAAAACCTCCTACTCCCGTCAAGCCCTGCCATACCGCTCCAGCACCACCTGATAAGTCCTTCGACTATTGCCATCTATCATCTCGGGATGATAAAGAACACCCTATGAGTGGCATCCTGTCTCCAGACGAAAACCCTGCCTATAAAGACTGGAAATCCCTTCCAGATTCACTCTGGAGTGAAGTCGAACAGACTGACAAAAAGCTTTGGCGGGAAGAACTGGGAATTACCGATCAAGGGGAATACAGCCTTTCCTTTCTGGGAGGCACGTTAACAATCAACCTTAGCACTCGTCATTTATCGTGGGCAGACAGCCCCCGCTCCCCCTCTTTTCAGGAAGGTCTGGTCGCCCTAACCTACCTTGTAAACCTAAAACCCATTGATTTAAGTAGGAAGTGGATTTCACCCGTCGAGCTACCAGGGGGACGGACCTTCTTCGGGCCAGGTTCCCACCCACCAAAAACGGGGGGTATTCTTTCTGCCTGGGTAGAGCATCCTTCATATTTTAAAGATGTGGTAAGGACTCTCAACGGAACCCCTATCCCCCAGGGAGACGAGGGAATCCAGATTCCTTGCTTACCCATGGTTCCGCTACGATACATCTTCTGGAAGGGGGAGACCGCCCTTCCCTCCACCGTAACTCTCCTGGTCAACGCCACGGCCCACCTCTTCCTGCCCCTGGATGTCCTCTGGGCCCTCATTAACCTGACGGATCAGTGCTTTGAGGTTCCCGGATAAGGCACTCTTTTCCACGAGATGATAAAATGATATATGATAGGCAAAAGGCAATGGTGAAAAGGTAAAGGGGGAAGATTCCCATGGAAATCAAAGAGGCTCATTTTTATGAGATGATCGTCTCAGCGGGGAGTGCCCAAAGGAAGAGCAGGGTCTTCAACTTGAGGCTCTCAGAGATCCCCGGCCAGAGCGGACGCTATCAAATCTACTACTACGACTGCGGCACAACCCATGCCTTCCAGGGTAAAATCCTCGAAAACACAAACGAGAAACTCCTCTTTGAAATCGACGGAGGAAAACAGTTCGAATTCAAACCCTTGAGGCGGACCAGGCCTAAATAATCTCACTTACCGCAGGTTGCGCAACTTGTAGCACTGCAACCCGCGCAAGAAGAAACGCTTGACCTCCCATCCCCACCAATATAGGAACAGGCTGACAAAAGTTTCCTCAAGTTTCCAGAACCACAGGCAGGACAGGTAAGGGAATCCTCCTCTCCCCGTTTCACCAGGGTCTCAAAGACTTTCTGACATGCCTGACATTGATATTCGTAAATCGGCACTCTACATCCCCATTAAAAAGAGGGGAAAGACCCATCCACGGAACCTTCCCCTCATCTTCCCTTCTGCAAATCCCGTCAAATGGCGCCCAAGACAGGAAAAGGATCCACGATAACCTTTTCCAGTCCCACATCCATGGTCGTGGCGCCAAATGCCAATCCCATCAACTGGCTGAAGTAGAGAATCGGCATGTCATAGAAAACACCGAACTTGTTTCCGATCGCCTTCTGTCGTAGGTCAAGATTCGACTGACACAGGGGACAGGCCACAGCCACGCAGTCGGCACCCGCATCCTTCGCACCCTCAAGTATTTTATTCGTCAATACCAGAGCCGTATCCGTTTCGGCCAGGCTCATGCTGACCCCACAACAATCGGTCTTGAAGGACCAATCCACTGTCTCTGCCCCAATGGCCCGCATCAAATCGTCCATGCTGTGGGGATTCTCCACGTCATCGAACTGCGCGATATGGGGCGGACGGGTCAGCAGGCACCCATAATAACACGCCACTTTCAACCCCGTGAGTGGGGTGGTAACCGTTTTTCTAATCTTTTCCAGTCCCACGTCGTTGAGAAAGACGTCAAGCACGTTCCGAACTCGGACACTCCCTTTGTAGGGTGATTCCAGGACGGTTTCCACGTCCTTTTTGAGATCCTCTTTTTCCTCCATCTCCATGTCTGCTACCTTCAAACGCGTCAGGCAGGCGATGCAGGGGGCGATAATCTGATGCAACCCCATCTTTTCTGTCTGGACGAGGGTCTTGGCCGGTAGGGCGATGGACAGGAGGTGCGAGGTAGCATGGGCAGACGACGCCCCACAGCAAATCCAATCCGGAACCTCAATCAGTTCAACTCCCGTGTACTGGCAACAGGCGCGGATCGACAGATCATACTCCTTCGCGGAGGATTCGAGAGAACAACCGGGATAATAAGCATATTTCATACGCGCGACTCCTCAAGCTTTCTAACATTCTCAAACAGTTTCTTCACGGATTTCAAATCCTTCACCTTGTGAGGTAGAAGTTTCAGTTTTCCTTTCGCGAACATCACGGGTCCGAGATCCGCATCTTTCAAAGGGTCCTTCAACTGGAGGTTCAAATCCATGGCAAATCCCATCTCGTAAAGGCGACCATAGGCCTCGACGGAGCGCAGAAAGACCTTGTGAAAGGCTTCGATAGACTCAACAGGGATGTAATATCCCTCTTTGAACGCCATCTCCCTCAAGACATCCATAACCTCCACGATCTCAATGTCCTGAGGACAGCGTGTGGCACAGGTCTCGCACGACACGCACCACCACATGGTGTCGGAAGACAAGACCTCTTCCCGCAACCCTAACTGAATAGCTCGCATGAGTTCATTGACCTTCATTTTCATTTTGAATGCCATGGGGCACCCCATGGTACATTTCCGGCATTGATAGCATGTCAACACATCCTGACCGCACTTCTGCTGGATCTCCTTTGCAAATGCCGTTGTATCCTCTTTCACAGCAACCTTCATAATATCAAATTTCCTCCGCGCAAGTTGTCTATTCCGTTTAACTTGTCGATATAATTTTTCGCCCGATTTGTTCTCTTACACCTGCTTCAATTATTTTGCAACCACCGGCAGTTTCACCGTAAAACAAGTTCCCTGGTTCTCCACGCTCTGGACATCGATCGTTCCCAAATGGGCGTCCACCACCTGCTTGACGATGGAAAGCCCCAGCCCCGTCCCGACGATCTGCCGTGTTTTCTCCGTCTTTACCCGATAAAACCTCTCAAAAATCCTGGGAAGATCCTTCTCGGAAATCCCGATCCCCGTGTCTTGGACATCAATCCGGATATACCCCCCTTCTCTCTTCCCAGTAACCCTTACCAATCCCCCTTCAGGGGTATATTTAATAGCATTACTAATCAAATTGGTAAAGACCCCTTCCATATTGGCTGCGTCCGCATTGACCGAGGGAAGGCCATCCTCCAATTCGAACTCCAGGGTTAACCCCTTTTGCTCCGCCTGAGGCTGCATGAGCTCCACCACCTTGGCGAGCAACCCACCTATATCCACCGGCTCCATGTATTGGACCTGCATGCCCGCCTCGATCTTGGAGAGATCCAGGAGATCCTTCACCAGGTCCAGAAGCCCTTTGGCCCGCTCCTTCGCACGTCCCAGCATCCGGGCCTGACGTTCGTTGATCTCCCCCGCGAGACCCTTGAGGATCACCGTCAACTGCTGTTCGATGGCCGCTACCGGGGCCCGCAGTTCGTGGGTCACCATGGCCACGAAGTCTGCCTTCATCCGCTCCAACTCCTTCAACTGAGTGATGTCTTGAAGCACAGCGACACCCCCCAACAAGGCCCCTTCTTCATCCCTCACGGGAACGGCATGGCATCGGAGAAAGACTTCCCGGCCTTCCGTTTGGACCTGGAGCTCCTGGCTTACTCCCGCCAGATTCTCCGTGTCCTTCTCCAGAACCTCCTTGATCACGTGGGCCAGTTCTTCCACCTTGATCTCGTCGATGGCCTTACCCAGAACTTCCTCTGCGGAAACGGAGAGAAAACGGGTGGCAGCGGGATTCAACAGGGCAATCGACCCGTCTTTGTCCACAACCAGAACACCATCAGTCATGCTGTTGATGATGGTATGGGTCTTGCTCTTCTCCTTCGCCACGTCCTTGAGGCTCTTCTCTGCCTCTTTCCGAAGACGCTTGGCCTCTTCCTCCAGGGCCTTCTTTTCCAGGGCCCGGTGGACGACGATCCGAAGCTGGTCCGGGGTAAAGGGCTTGGGAATGAAATCGTAGGCCCCCTTCTTCATGGCCTCCACGGCCGTATCGACCGTGGCGTATCCGGTCACGACGATCACGAGGAGGGAGGGCGCGATCTCCCTAACCTGTTCCAGGACCTCCATACCGCTCATCCCCGGCATCATCAGGTCCAGGAGCATGACATCGAAGTTGTCAGGAGCCTCTTTGACCTTCTCGAGGCCCGCCTCCCCATTCTCGGCGGTCACGACCTCCATATTCTCTTTGGCCAGAATACGGCTGCTGCCATCGCGCATGATGGCTTCATCATCAATAACGATGATCTTCGGTGTGCGTTCCACAATTTCTCCTAACGGAGCTATTTGGTCAGAAGCATCTCGATTCGGTTCACCAGTTCTTCCGGTTCAACCGGCTTGTCCATATAGTCTTCCGCTTCCGTCTCGAGCCCCATCTGCGGGGTATACTTCGTCGTGGTGATATGTGACACGACCGCCGTCAGAAGCAGGATTGGAATCTGCTTCAGTTCCGGATCGGCCTTGAGTTCCTTCGCCACGGCGTAGCCGTCCTTGTCAGGCATCATGACGTCCAGCACGATGAGGTCCGGGCTCTCGGAACGAGCCTTTTCCAGGCCCTCGATTCCACCGTAGGCCGCCGCCACGTCATACCCCTTGCTCTCCAGAATCATCGTAACCGCTTCGACCAAATCAGGATCATCATCAACAATCAAAATCTTCGCCATTGGAAACCTCCTTTTTATTTTTAAAATTATACCTGTGGGCGGGGATAAAGCCCGGCGCCCTTCACGATCTCTTCAACCTTCTCTTCCCATTCGATTGCCATGATATGGACCCCGCTCACCCCTTCGATCTCCTTGAGCCTCTGGATGGTCTCGATACAGATCTTGATCCCCTCCTCGGCCCGCTTTTCCTTATCAACTCCTTTCAATCGTTCGATGACCTCGTCAGGGACATCCATACCCGGCACCATATTTTTCATGTATTTCGCCATTCCCACCGATTTCATCGGTGTAACCCCCGCCAGGATGTAGACTTTTTCGTGGAGCCCACGGTCCCGGACTCCCTTCATCCACTCCTCGAACTTGTCGAGGTTGTAAATACACTGAGTCTGGATGAAATCGACACCGGCCGCCACCTTCTTCGCAAGGCGAGGAACACGGATCTCGAAGGGGTCCGCAAAGGGGTTGCACGCCGCACCGATGAAGAGTTTGGGAGGCGGTTTGATCTCCTCTCCTTCGATGAACTTTCCCTCGTCCCGCATGGTCTTGACGGAATGCACCAACTGAATGGAATCCATGTCGTAGACGTTCTTGGCCTTCGGGTGGTCTCCAAAGACCTGATGGTCGCCGGAGAGGCAGAGGATGTTGTTTACCCCTAAGGCCGCGGCCCCCAGGATATCGCTCTGGATGGCGATACGGTTTCTGTCCCGCGTTACCATCTGAAGCACGGGATCCAGCCCCATCCCCTTGAGAATGAAACACGAGGCGACACTCGACATCCGAACCACGGAGGTCTGGTTGTCCGTCACGTTCACCGCGTCCACGACATCCCTTAGAATCTCCCCCTTTTTCCGGATAACCTCCGCATCCGCTCCCCGAGGGGGCCCACACTCCGAGGTAACAGCAAACTGTCCACTTTCGAGCACTTTCTCAAGTCGGCTGGCCGATTTCATAATCTCAAATCCTCCCTCACGACCTTTCTCGGTCCCCCATCCCGGCTGGTGGACCAATCCTTAATGGGAATATATTCCTCGTAACGCTCCAACTGTCCCAAGGACTTCAGCCTGTCGATGATCAATTGCCACCCGCAGACGATCTCCTTGTTGACCTCACACTTGCCATCGGAGGACCCTCCGCACGGCCCATTCAACAGGCTCTTGGAACACCGGGCAATGGGACATATGCCTCCCGTCAGGTGGAGGATGCAATTCCCGCATGCCTGGCAACGTTCCGTCCAGTATCCCTGTTCCTCGGTGACACCAATAAAAGTCGTATTGATCGCCGGTAATACCGGAATTTCAGGATACGATTCGGCCACGAACTGGACTCCCGCCCCGCAGGCCATAGAAAGAATCGCCTGATAATTGGGAACCATGGAGCGGATCTGCTCGATATATTCGTGGTCACATTGCCGTTCCAGGGAAAACTCCTTAATCTCGATTTCCCTTCCGTTCTGCTTTCTCGATAGTCTAAGGGCCGCCGACAAAATACCGACCTCTTTCTCGCCGCCCGCCGAACAAACTGTCACACACTCACGGCACCCCAAAACGATGATTTTGTCGAAAGGCTCTATCATCGCCTCAATTTCTTCCATGGGTTTTCTTTCTCCCACTATCATAACGCATCTCCATCTTTCTTGGTTTTGCCCCCTCTGATAGGACTCGGCCCCAGCTTCTTAATTCTTTCGACCATTTCCTTTGCCACTTCCGCAAATCTGGTACCCATGGCCGCAGACATGTTAAACATCTCCAGGCGCTCCCCGCCAAATCCTATCTCATCCAGGAGTTTTTTGGCATACTGAACGCGCTTCTTCGCGCGAAAATTCCCATTGATGAAATGGCAATCCCCCTCCATGCACCCAGCGACGTAAACTCCATCGGCCCCATCCTCGAAGGCCCGAAGCAGGTGGAGGACATCTACCTTTCCCGTGCAGGGCAACCGGATGATCCGGATGTTCGGCGGATATTGAAGCCGCATGGAACCGGCAAGGTCCGCCGCCGTGTAGGCGCAATAATGGCAACAAAAGGCTACGATTTTTGGTTCAAAATCATCTTCACTCATTACACCGCCACCTCTTTTTTTATCATAAACGGCACGAAGCTCTTTTCCCCCCCTACCATGACATAATTCACAAGAAATCTCCTAAACCATCCATGGACAGGTGGTTCTTGTCCAAACCTAACTCTCCGCCTTCTATACCAAGACAAAGCCCAAGCAACTGCATATAAAAAATGGTTGGGACAGGTTGCTTAACCTTCCCTTCCGCCAGCATCATCTCCTGAACCCTGTCAAACTGAAGTTGGCAGTAGGAACAGGCCGAGCAAAGGTAATTCGCCCCTCCCTCCCTGGCATTATCGAGCTTTTTCCCCGTAAGTTCCATGGAAAGCTCATTGTTGGATCCCCACAACGGGGCGCCGCAACAGTCCAACTTCATCTCCCAAGGCACACTCTCCGCCCCCGTCACTTCTACCAATTGATCAAAGATCCTGGGTTCGAACGGGTCGTCAAATTGAACCACCTTGCTCGGGCGGAGGGTATGACACCCATAATGGGTGGCAATTTTTAAGCCGCTAAACTCTTTTACGAGGTTCTCCTTTATTTTCTTTAACCCTATTTCCTCATAGAGAACCTGGGAAAAGTGTTTGATCTCAACGGTTCCTTTATATTCCAGGCCCTCCTTCCGAAGGTGAACATTCATCTCTTCGAGTAGAGAGGCATCCTCACGAAAAAGCTGGTTCGCAGCTTTCAGCGTGCCAAAGCCGCACCCACACAGGGTCATCATATCCATCCCTCGTTGCTCCGCCAAAGCCAAGTTCCTCACCGACAAGAGGAGAGAACCATGGGAGCTGACGTTCTTTAACGGGTACCCACAACAGTTGAACTGCTTGACATCATACAACTTCGCACCCAACTTGTTAAAAACAAGTTTTGTCGCATACTCATGTTGAGGGAGCCGGGCTTGAACGTTACAACCAAGGAACAGTGCATATTCTAACATCTTACTTCTTCCCTTGTAATCTCTATGGCTATATTTTTAAGCTCGTAAAGCACATCGGTAATACAAACCCCTTGCGGACAATTCTCTTGACACTGATAACACCCCAGGCAATTCCACAACATCCTTGAACCAACCGTCACCCCCCTCATCCCTAAGGCACAAGCACGCATAATCTGATGCGGTAACAATCCCAATTCCTCCTGGGGGTTTTCGTAGCTAGCGACGACGGGGCAACTGTTGGTGCATGTTTGACAGGTAAAACAAACCGTAAAGGTGCTCGTTTGCTCAGAAAGGCTCAAACGCTGCCTTAAATCCGTGGCCAGCGGAAGAACCTTTTCCCCTTCTTCAAGCTCGGCGGATTTTTTCTGAAAAACGTCTTCCACCCTCGCAAGGGGATCTTTATAACCTTCTATTTCATCCTTTCTCAATCCCCTATAAAAGGAAAGGGGAGAAAAGACAGAAAACTCTGTCACCCCACGTTTCAGGAGGGTTTCCCTCGCGTGGAACCAGAGATCTTGCAGGTTAATTCCTACCGGGCAAACAACCGTGCATCGATTGCAATTGGTGCACAAGAAGACGCCCTCCTGAATCTCTCTCAAGCTTTCCCCATCCAGCTCACGTTTCGTGGCCAAAACCTTTAGGGAGGATAGCTTCTCGGCGGGAAGGATTCTCATATTAGGGATCTTTTCCGTGAGAAACCCCACGGAACAATTCTGGCTACAGGTGCTACAGTGCGTGCAGGCATCCAATTCGATCATCTGTTTGGTAGCAAGGTTGGCCAAGTCCGATCTCTCCGGCTCCACCGCGGCATTTATCAATAAACTCAGCGGGCTCACGAAGATATGAAGGAGCTTGCTAAAGGGAAGATAAGCCAAAGCGACAAGAAAGGCTAACAGGTGAATATACCACAAAATGCCACTGAGATTTATTTTATCCATTCCCAATCCAAAGGGCTTCACAACCTTGGAAATACCATATCCGGCAAAGGCCCATCGCGGATTAGAATGGCACTCGACACAACCCATTTCGTATAGTTCCCGCCCTTTCTGTAGGTTCTTTTCGTCAGGGGCACCTTCTTCCTCAGGGAACGATATGCCAAACTCTTCCGAGCAATAGGCCTCCAGGGCTCTCGCCTCTTTCGCATCGCTTAAATCGGCATAGGTATCCACCATCCTCTTATAAACTTTATAAGAGGTCATTTTTGTTCCTTCGAGGAAAAACCCCGAGAGGATAATCACTGCTATGATGACAATAGCATAGGTATCCATCGATTTGGTTATGAGGCGGGGAGGGGATGCCACAAAGCGGCGATAGACGGCAATTGCCGCTCCAATAAGAACCATGATACCAAAAAAATCCCTCAAGAATAGAAAAGGATTGAGCGTGGAATAATAATTATCAAAAAGGGAAGCACTAATATACCGCCCCAATGCATGCATCAAGAAAAGCATCATGAAACCTACATAGAGGCACATGTGCATCAACCAGCGGAGAAAATCCTCCCTAAGTATCCTCCTTTGAAGCAGAACATCCAAGATAAACACCTTAACGAGAGTAAAGATCTTCCCGCTAAACAAGGTCGCAAAGGCACCTCGAAGCGCCGACGTTATCCTCCTTCCCGTGGAAATCTCGTCAGCCCCCAACGTAATCGATCCCCTAAACCAGCGGGAAATCCTAAAAATCATCCCGCCGGCAAAGACCGCTATCGCAACATATATCAAGGCAGAAAAAAACATGTTTCCCTATTCCCCTTCATAATAGTAAAAGACCATTTCTCCCTTCACCGCTGCAATAAATTCCTCTCGCCACTCCCTATTCGCCTTGCTCACGCCGCCACCTCTTCCTTGCCATAAAGTGCGTCACACTTAGCCAGGACCTGAACATCTCTGAAGTATTGCAGCTGAATCGCCTTGCCGGGACACTCCGCAGCGCATACCCCACACCCATGGCATTTCACAGGGTCGATCTCCGCCTTGCCCCGCTCGTTGATGACGGGAACGGAATAGGGACACGCCCGCACACAAGTAAGACACGCCGCGCATTTCTCCTCGTCCACCACAGCGACGACACCCCCCACAGAGATTGTGTCGTTCGCCAAGACGGTGCCCGCCCTCGCCGCGGCCGCGGCCGCCTGAGCAACGGATTCCGTTATGTTTTTCGGCGAATGTGCCAAGCCGCAAACATAGATCCCATCGGTCGCAAAATCGACGGGACGGAGTTTGATATGGGCTTCAAGGAAAAACCCATCCGCCATCCTCGGAACCTTTAGCATCAACGCTAACTCCTCGTTCTCCCTCGGAATCGTCGCAGATGAAAGCACCAAGGTATCTGGATATATGGTTACCCGCCGTCTTACGGTGGGCTCAAAAAACTCTATCGCCAGCTTTCCGTCTCTTTCCTCTACCTTCGGTTTATCTTCCGGCTCGTAGCGAACAAACACAACTCCCTTCTCTCTCGCCTCTCGATAATAAGGTTCCATCAAACCATACGTTCGTATATCTCGATAAAGAACGATAACCTGCGCATCCGGATTTTTAGCCTTTAAGCGCAACGCGTTCTTAACGGCCGTCGAACAACAAACCCGGCTGCAATAGGGGCGCTCCTCATTTCTAGATCCCACGCACTGAATCATTACCACAGTCTTCTGGGCCGCGGAAAACTGAGGTTCCTCGACAAGGTGTTCCTCGAATTCCAACTGGGTCATGACACGCTCGTTCTTCCCGTAGAGGTATTCGTCGGGCTTCAGTTCCTCACCACCTGTTGCCACAATCACCACGCCATGTTCCAATTTTCGATACTACATCCCGGGAGCCACCATGATGCCGGTGCTGAAGTTTCCCTTTACGCCAGTAAAGTCAACAACGAGGGCATTGGTAATTACATGGATCCTCTCATTCTGAGTCACTTTTTCAATCAATTCCGCCAGCAGTTTCTGGACATCCTCGCCTTCGATGGTGAAAAAGACATTTCTCAGGTTTCCACCCAGTTCAGGTTCTTTTTCTATGAGAAAGACCTCATATCCCTGTTCCGAAAGTTTCAAA
>JAOZMY010000148.1 GCA_029934085.1 bacterium
CTTGAGGTGAGATTCGATGTTAGCTCTTCGAGAGACAGGTGCAACCGCTCGGTAAGGGTCTTTGGAAGATAACACCATCCCCGTTCCAGATCTCTTGGATAGTCTTTGATGATATTGGTCATCTGAAGGGCGATCCCAAAACGGATCTGATGCCGCATCAGAATGGGATGAAGGCCTTTCAACTCCTTTTCCAGACAGAAGAGCTCCGTCAGCATCTTCCCCACGACCCCGGCTACATAGTAGCAGTAGCGGGTCAGGTCATTTTCATCCTCGAGTTGGAAGACCCCCGTGGGCGCGGCTTTTTTGCGTGACTGATATTCCGCCATCCCAAGAGAGGATTCCGCGAGGGCTTTCCCGATAATCTCGCGATATTTCTCGGGTAACGAGGAGAGACATGAGAAAACTCGATCGCCGTGAATCATCAGATCCTCTTCCGGGGTTTCGCCGGGCAGTTTGCGTTTCAAGACCTGAATATGCGCTGCAAAGGTTTCGGCGGGGGATGGTTGACGGAACAGCTTGGAAAAGCCCTCTAGCGCGACGATCTTTTCCTCTTCTGTGAATGCGGGATGATCCTCCAGGGTATCTGCCATGCGGAAGAGGAGGTAACCAATGAGAACCGCCTGGTAGAGCGGGCCTTTCAGGCGCGCGATATTCAGGGCGAAGGTCCTGGAAACCAGAGGGAGCATCGACGCGCAGTAATCCCAGGGGGAATCGGAAGAAATATCCACGCTCATCACTTCTCCCTTGCGGCTGAGAGGCACCGGATCATCCCTTTGAGGAAGATGCGCTTTTTTTCAAGGACAAACCCATGACGCTTCAGGAAAGCGGCCGTGTCTCTCTCGATGAAATCAAAGGCGTAGGGACATTCCGTTACCTTGAAGGGAATCCGCAGATACCACGGGAGGTCTCCGAGAGAAAACTCGTTGTAATCCAGGAGAATCAAGCGCCCACCCGGCTCCAGAAGATTGAAACAGTTGTCCACGATGATCTCTCTCACCTCGTGCGGAAAGCCATGCAAGACGAAAGAGAGAAGGGCCTTGTCGAAGGTTCCCTCCAGTCGGAAAGGGATGTCGATCCGCTGGCGTTGGAAAGCGACGTTCCCGAGCGATCGGCAGCGCTTCTCGAACTGGGCAGCCATCTCTTCCCCAATGTCAATTCCAACAATCCTTCCTTCTTCGGAGAGATATCGTGCCATCAGGCAGGCATTCCGCCCTGTCCCTGCGCCCAGGTCGATAATCCTGTCGGAAGGCTGGATTCCCATCCAGGCGATGGCCTCTCGGAGAAAAGAGCTGTACCATCCAAATGTAACCAGGTTGAGAAGGAGGTCGTAATGGCGGGCGAGAAAACCACGGATTTCGATCTTCGAATCCGGGTAGAGATAGGGGGATTCTTTAGGCTTAGAAACTTTGGAAGACCCTTGCAAGAGAAAACCCTGGGGCTGAAAGTTCCAGATCCAGAAAATAGCCGAGAGGCGTCTGGGAGACCTCGTATCCAGCATCCTCGAGACGTTTCTGGGCGTTGTCGAGTAAGGTTGCAACAAACTCGGGCGGGGCCTTGCTTTCCGAGAGATGGGCGAAGGAGTGGAGCACGATCGTTTTTGTATCGTTCTTTCCGGCAAGCCACTTGAGGTTTTTGATGAGGCGGGTTGTTACCTTCGAGGCCCGTTCCGTGTCCTCGGCCTCCGCGTGAATAAAACCAACAATGGCATTTTCGATTTCCGCCCCTTCCTTCACTTCCGGGGCATCCTCCACGGATTTCACCGCCGGGGTATAGGCAAACCTTTTGGCGTAGATCATGAGTAGTTTCATGCCGTTCTTCCTCCCGATCAAATGGAAGAGGCAAACTCTCGAATCGCCTCGTTGATTTCCGTCGGTTTCTCTACCATCACCATGTGACCCGCCCTGGGGAAGGTCTTCAGCGTGGCATTGGGTATGTTTTCCAAGAGGAACTGGGAGTATTTCACCGGAGTCAACTGATCGTCCTCGCCGCAAAGGATCAGGGTGGGGTGGGAGATCCCGGACACCTTATCGCAAATGTTGAAGCGGTCACATGCGAGGAAATCACCATGGATGACAGATGGTGGTGCCTTCAGCATCTCGCTGGTGCCTTCCTGAATGATATCCTCGTCCGTGAACTTCGAAAAGGCATACCGGTTAATCATGGAAACCGTTTCCTCGAAATTTGTGAGCAGCCCGTCCAGAATGGAGGAAAGGACCTTGAGGCGGCATCCTGTTCCTATCAGGACCAGCCCAGAAATCTTTTCAGGATAGTTCAACGCAACGGTCTGCGAAATAGCCCCTCCCATGGAGTGTCCGGCGACAATGGGGGGATTCGAGGCCAGGGTGTCGATCACAGCAGCGATATCCTCTGCGTAACGTTCCACGCGATTGGCACCTCGGGGTGAAGACGCGCCGTGGCCGGGGAGCTCCGCTACGATAACGTTGAAGTCATCTTTAAGGCCGTCGAACTGGTTGATCCAATGGTTGCTGTTTCCCCCTGCGCCATGGATAAACAGGAGGGTTTTCTTGTCCCGGGATAGTGGTTCTTCACTTGTGAGACAGTGGATTTTTCTGTCCTTGATTTCGACCGTTGGCATAGAGTCTCCTTTTGTTTTTTCTATATCATGATGGGTTATATAAGAAAAGACACCCAGAATCTACGGTAATCGTTTCTTGGCCGCTTGTGAAAATTTACCACCTCTTACTGGCCCTATAAAATCTGCATCTCGGTTTTTTTATTGAAGTCGCCAGGGGCATGTGGTAATTAGCGTGAAGAGTAGGTATCTTTGTTAGAGGGTATCTTCCCGATTTTCACAAAGGAGAAACGGGATGGAAAAGGAAGACAAAACAATCTCTCTCACGTCCCTTGAACCCAGGTTCAAGTTCGACTTGGCTGGTCGCGCCGGGGCAGAGGGGCTTATGCACTGCTTCAGTTGCGGGACCTGCACGGCGAGCTGCCCCGTGAGTGAGATTGATCCGGAATATGCCCCCAGCAAGCTGATCCGCATGATCCTCTGGGGGATGAAGGACGCGGTCCTCTCTTCCAACCTCATCTGGATGTGCGCTATGTGCTACAATTGCTCCTTCAACTGTCCGCAAGACGTCCGCTTCGCCGACGCCATGCGCGTGGTCCGGGAGGTTGCCGTTGAGGAATCTTTTGCCCCACCGGAACGCCTTGCCATGATGACGGAGATCGACCGTTTCTCCCAGATGCTTCGACACTTGATTCTGGACCGTCTGCTCAAAAATCCCCCGGAAGGGCCTGTGGACGAGACCTTATTGGTTCAGACGGCCAGGGATATCCTCTCCGAGATGAATCCCGGCGGGGGAGAGTGAAAAACCTCTTCAGCGCTTAATCCAGATCCAGCTCCGTTTTGCACTGGTTGCACCGCATCGCTCCCCGAAAGAGCTTGTTGCCGCACTCCGGACAGACATAGCGCGCTTCCTCGTCCTGAACGAACTTCTCCGTGCCCACCTTTCGCCAGTGGGGAATCGCTCGAAGGATGACCTTCTTCCCGACCGTCATGGGGAAATTTTCGATGCGTCCACAGGGGAAATCGTCACATTGATAACACCCCTCGTATCCCTTTTTCTCAACGCAGTCCCGGATGGGGCATTGTCGGCAGTAGACGAAGATTTCGTCCGATTGACAGCCTTTGCAACGGATATCTTCTACCGTTAGATCCTCGCTGCCAGGCAGGACCCCTTTATCCGGGGCCCCGCCCTTGTAGAGCGCGACCAGCCGTTCTTTGAG
>JAOZMY010000149.1 GCA_029934085.1 bacterium
ATATGGATCCATCTTCCAGGATCTCTCGTATCTTCTCGGCAACGGCATCCACTCCGGCCTTGTGGTAGCTTCCGCTTTGGATCAAGACCAGTTCCTTGAGGAGAGAGAACATCCCCCTCTCCGAGCGTTCGAGGAACCGAAGGATACGGCTAATCAGTGTTTCCCTGGTATCGCGCAAAGGCGTAATCCTCCTTCGCATAGATTTCCCTGTCCGCGTCGGGATAGGCCACCTCTTCTCCCGACCACGGCTTCCTGAGAATCACCTTTCCATTCTCATGACGAACGAGGTTGTCCCTGTGGAGTGGAATCTTCCCCCCCGCCGTGGCGATATACCTGGGAATCGCGTCTCCGGAGATGTTTCCGTACATACCCTCGATGATATCCCGCCCCACCTCGACAGGGACCCGGAGATGACTGAACTGGGGATTCCGGAAACTGCAATTAAAAACATAATAGGGTCGGATATAAGCCTCCTGAAGGATCTCGCAAAGTTTCCACATCTTGACCGGGGTGTCGTTGATCCCCTTGAGGAGCACCGCCTGATTGAGGACGGCACTGACCCGGCCAGAGATTCGGCGAAAGGCATCTTTCGAGACCGGCGTAATCTCTTGGGCCGTGTTAACCTGCGTCACCACACGGAGGGGCTTGATCTCGTTGCTGACCTCGAGAATGTCGAGAAGCTCCTCGTCCACCCTTTGGGGACACGTTACCGGAATCCGTGTTCCAAGCCGCTTGACCTTGACGTGGTCGATGGCATCCAGTTCCTTCAAGAGCCAATCGATCATGTCGTTGGGGAGGATAAAGGCGTCTCCCCCTGTCACCAAGACATCACGGATCCTTGGGTTCCCCCGGATGTAATCGAGAGCCTCTCGATAGGCCTCCCGAGAGTAGATTCTATCTTTCTTACCGATATGAGCGATCCGGAGGCAATGGGTGCAGTACATGGCGCACATGTTGGTGGCCTTGATGGTCAAAACCCGAGGGTAGAACTGGTCCACGAGGCGTGCGGGGGAATGGTCCGCCGCCACGGGGGGTATCTCGACCCCCGCGTTGTCGATCATCTCCCGGGTCGGCACCGATTGGATCAGCACCGGATCGTTGACCTTCCCCGGCATGATCAAACTGGCGTAATAGGGGGTCAAACGCATCCGATAATGCTTGGTGACGACCTTCAGGTCCCGGAGGGCGTCTTCTGGTAAGGAGATTACCCTGGCCAGCTCTTCCGCAGAGTTGATGGCAAATTTTAGCTGTCCTTGAAAAGAGTTCCAGTCGGCCTCAGTCATCCCCAACATCTCGCGGATTCGGAAGATATTCTCTCCGATTCGATCCCATAATTCGATCCCGCTGGGGGCTTCCTCATCCTTGCGTCTGAGATAATCCGCCACGCGACTGTTCGCCATTTCCACAATGGGGAGAGCCCGGGTTAAACGACCGCCGACCGTAACCCCGTGTTCATCGATCTCCCGATGCTTTTGGGCAAGAGAACGAAGCTCCTCCCTCTCTATCCCGAGTTGTTCCGGCGTCAAGTCCTGGGAGATCTTCAAATCCCTCAGCCAAGCGAATAGGTCGATGATGGGCTGGGTCATTCCCTTTTGGCGCGCCTCAGACATCCGCCTGACGGCCTCCTCCTTCAGCGTCTCAGGAACTGGCCTTGTTCCGTTCGATCCACTGAAAAGAACGGTGAAAAGCTCCCTCGTATAATCGTCCTCTCCGGGCAGAAAAGTTCCTGATTCCACTTCCATGTTATCTCTCCCTCCTAATCGTCGCAGCAAGGGCAGTCTCCCCTTCGCTCAGCCCCTCGAACACTCCTTCACGGCTATCCGCAACAGCAATAACCCGGCCAAGAAAGGCGCCGGCCTTGAGTAAAAAATCCTTCCCAATATGCTCCACCACAATATGCGTCGCCCCGGTCCCGTTACGGGCAACCTCACGGAAGATGTTCCGTTCATGGTCGGGCCATGGAAGATCCGCGTGAACGAAAACATCCTCCTCCACCTTAAAATTGTAGGTCCCCCAGTGAATTCCATTGGGGTTGTCTTCCATTTCCTTGAGTCCCGCGGGGAAAGCCCCTTGCGTCAAGGCAAGGTATTCCAGCTCTGCCAAAGACGGGGCATCTTCATCCAGGGAAAGCTCCAGGTGGCAGCACATCTCCATGGTCGTCCCCTGTTTCCGTGCGTTGACCTCCACAAAAAGGACTTCACCGTTTTCCTTAACGATATAGTCACAGCCAAAGATGCCACGATAACCGCTCGCCCCCATGAGCCGTCCAACCTTCCGCGTCAAATTTTTCAGGGTCTCTTGAATCTCTCTCGGGAGCACCGAGGGGGCCGTGGACCCCCGGAACTTGTTGAGTTGTTCCATTCGCTGATCGGCAATTCCTCCGATGTAAACATCCCTTTCGTTGGCAACCACTGCCAAGACCGTTGGATCGTGAGTATGGGGGACAAAGCGGCTGATGAGGTAAGGGGGAGACCAATCTCCCAGTTTTTCGAGAAGTTCCGCTTCATCACGGGCGATAAAGCTGAAAATCCCCGCTGCGCTGTATTCAAGGCTGAGGAAAATTCCATCCCGCCATGTATCCCATAAACGCCGTGTCTTTTCCAAAAGCTCATCTCGGGATCCACAAAGAACAAACTCAGGGAGTGGCAAGTGCCCCTGGAGTGTTTTATACATATAGAGCTTGTTGTTCCATCGGTCCGCAACCCGGCTGTCCGGGGCAAGGATTCCAACCCCCGGGAGGCGATCGAGGGTCATTTCCGCGAGGGCATGGAACATGCTGATCCAAACCTTCTCCTGTGATTCGGCAAGGGTTTCCACCAATTCAATAACCGCCGGATGATGAGAAACGATAGACGCGAAGGTCCTTCCCGGAAGACGGCAACTCACCCGGGCACCGGTTTCACGGGACAACCGGGACGCCTCCGGATTAATCACGAGAAGATTGCCTTGAGGGTAACGTTCCAATACATCCGGGACAATGGCGATAAAATCAACCTTTTTCCCATGAATCTTCCGAAGCGCCTCGCGAAGAAACTCATTCAGATAATAGGCCTTGATTTCCCCCACATAGAGGAAATAATCTGTATCATCTTTTAGAGAGATTTTTTTATAGAAAACGTCTTCAGTCATCCGGCACGTTCTTCTGAGTTCCTCTTTTTCATGGGCGCCATTTTACAAAAAGACGGGGGGAAAGGCAAGTTTTAATATCAAATTATATTGAACTGTCCATTTCCTTTCCAGGACATTACGAATCATCCAAGGTGAAGTGGCTTTATGGAGCTTACCTTATTCAATGATACATCATGACACGCATCAATACTCTTTTCAGATCTTTGATATGATACGGCTTAACCAATCTATCTGCAAACCCGTTATCTTTATAACGCATTATCATAGGGTCCATGGGATAACCACTCGAGGCGATAATCCTAACGGAAGAATCCATCTTTTTCAGTTCTCTAACAGCCTCTGTCCTCTTTATCGTTTTACAGCGGAGGGTCAAATCCATGATCACCACGTCGAAAGGATTCCTTTCTTTCTTTGCCTTCCCGCACTTTCTTATCATCTCCTCCCCGCTACAGGCCATAGCAGCTTCGTATCCCAACGCCTTCAGCATATCCACGACCACTTCTCGAATAAGTATTTCATTATCCACCACGAGAACGCGCCCAAGCGGCTCTTTAAGCCCATCCACTCGGGCCTCTGGAAACAGTGTCACCCGTTTTCTGACACCGA
>JAOZMY010000061.1 GCA_029934085.1 bacterium
GATCGCGCCCTTGAATGGATGAAGGAAATAAAGCCTACCGTCTTTTATGGAACACCCTCTTATAGCCTGTATCTAGCGGAGAAGGCGAAGGCGCGAGGGATGGATCCCTCTGAAGATTTTAATTTCAGAATCCTGTTTTTTTCGGGCGAACCCGGAGCAGGTATCCCTTCAACCAAAAAAAGGATTGAGGAAACATACGGAGGGATTTGCATCGATTCCGGGTCCACGGCTGAAATGACACCCTGGATGTCGAATTGTGAGTGTGAGGCCCGTCAAGGGATGCATCTTTGGCAGGATATCGTTTATGCTGAATTGGTCGATTTGGAAACGAAGAGGAGAGTGCCCTATGGTGAAGAGGGCGCGACCGTTTACACGCACCTTGAGCGGACTTCCCAGCCCATGATCCGCTTTTGGTCCGGCGATATCTCCATGTGGACCGATGATCCTTGCTCCTGCGGGAGGACTTATCCGAGACTTCCCAAGGGGATTTACGGTCGGGCCGACGATATGTTCATTGTGCGCGGCGAAAATGTTTATCCAAGCGCGATAGAGAATGTTATCCGGGGGATAGGGGGTTTGGGAGATGAGTATAGAATCGTCATTACCCGTGAGAAAACAATGGATGAGCTTATCGTGCGAGCGGAACGGAAACCAGAGTTTGGAAAAGAAACCGTTAGTATGCTTCAGAAGACGCTTGAGGTTCAGTTACGCGAAAAGGGTTTAAGGGCTATTGTCCAGATCCTGGACCCAGACACCTTAGAAAGGACAGAATTCAAGGCGAAAAGGGTGATTGACCAACGCGATCTGTATGATGAGTTAAGAGAGAAAAAAGGAAGCTAACCATTGCTTAATAATCTCTCTTTCCCTTGGGGTTTAATTCCCCTCCACTTGCGGCGGGGTAGCTCTTTAAGAAGGGTTCCGATGCCTTGCGTCGGCAGTAGTATTTGAGCTTGTATTCTGACAGGCTATTCTGTATTCTATATTAACATTAACGCAGAAATATGCTCTCAAGGAGAAAGTTGCATGAAAAAATTGTTAATCGTTTTGGGAATCATTGTCTTGGTCATCGTTATCGCGATTGGAGCGTTGTTTTACGGGATCAAGTCCTATCTGACCCCGGAGAAGGTTTCCGCGCTGATCTCTGGGAAGCTGGAGTCGGCCATCCATCACAAGGTGAAGCTCGGACCTATTTCCACTGGGTTTTCTTCAGCTAATATTCAGGGGCTCACACTTCTGCCCAACAACCCCAAGGAAACCATTCCCCTTGCGAAGGTCAAAAGCGTTTCTATTTCTTTCTCTCTAATGGCCCTGCTTCGTAAGAAACTGGAAATCGGGAAGGTTTTGGTGGATTCCCCCGAGATCTACATGGTTCGTGAAAAGGACGGGAAGTTAAACTGGCAGAAGGAGTTTGCCAAGGTCTCATTGAATTTCGAAGGAGGGAAGGCACGGGGGAAATTGATAGGTTTTTCACTCGTTTCGGAGGCAGTGGCGGCAGAGGCGAAAACGGCGCCCAAGGGTTTCGTGATTCAAGTGGGGAGGGCCGAGATAACAAACGGGACCTTGAAATGGGTGGATCGAACCCTTTCCCCCGTTTACAAGGCGGATCTTACCTCCTTGCAGATTGACCTGAGCAATTTTTCACTCGACGCCCCTTTCGATTTCGAGCTAAAAGGCACGCTCAAGCGAGAAAAGGAATCGGGAATCGCCGCGAAAGGAACCATGGACCTGAAGAAAAAGGATATGAAAGGTGTGGTAACGTTGAGCTCCCTTTACCTACCCGATATTAGTCCCTATCTCAAGGGACAGAATGTAGAGGCCTTGGCTGGGACAGGAAACCTGAATTTGAAGTTTGTGACCCGCCACTTTGAGGAATGGGACGTGGACCAGACGCTTGATCTTTCGTCAGTCGTTCTGAAGGCGCAGACACAGAAGACCCCAAAGATCACCGCTAAGCTGCTGACGAAAGGCACCCTCGATCTGAAGAAAGGGCATCTCCTCCTGAAAAACCTGGAGGGGAACGTCCTGGACAGCGATTTCAAGGTGACGGGGGAACTGAGTGATATGAAAGCCGTTCCAAAGGGTGCGTTCCAGTTTACCTCTAACAAGATGGATATGGATACGCTGATGGGACTCGCAGGGATTTTCTCGGGGCCTCCGGAGAAGGGAAAGAAGGGTGAAAAAAAACCTGCCGTCTCTAAAGGAAAGTCATCTCCTGCGCCCAAAAAGGGAAAGCTTTCCAAGAAGCCGTCCACCATGCTGCCCACGTTGACCATCGATGCGAAGATTCATCTCCTGACCGTTCAGAAGTTGAAAATCGAAGAGATTGTGACGAAGATTGTGACCAAAGGGCACACGATGGTTATGGATCCCTTGACGGCCAAGGTGTACGGAGGGACAGTGCAGGGGAAGTTAAATGTGGACCTTCAAGGGGTGATCCCCGTGATCAAGAAGAAGATCTCCATCAAGAACGTGGATATTGCCCCGCTCCTTTCGGATATGAAGCCGGGGATGAAAGAGAGGTTCACCGGGCGTTTTTTCGGGGATGCCCAAGGAGGGGGGATGATTGGAGCCCCTTCCACGTATCAGGGAGATGTCTCGTTTCACGTGGAGAACGGGTCGGTTCAGCACGTGGCTTTCCTAAAAATGGCTGCAGCGATCATGAAACTGCCATCTCTGGCCAATCTCCAATTCGAAGTTTTGGATGGAAAGGCCAAAGTGAGAGACAAAAAGATTGAGATCTTATCTGCGAAGGCCAAGGGAAAGGATGTCTCCGTTGACACACATGGGATCATTGGATTTGATAAGAAGATAGATCTTTTAACCGTTTTGACACTTCCTTACAGGGTTGTCCGGAAGGCGCTTGGGAAAAGGAGCGATCTCTTCAAGGACGTCACGGATAAAGGGGGTAGGAAGTGGTCCTTGATCCCGATTCAGGCCAAGGGATCCCTCGACCACCCGCGCGTGTCCGTGAAGTTTCAGAAGGAAGCAATCGATAAGATTATCGAAAAGAATATACACGACAAAAAACTCAAGAAGATCTTTAAGAAACTTTTTAATTAATTTCTGAGTTTTTTGGATGAGAGGCTGGTTTTGTCTTTTTTGAAGAATGACGATCCCGAGGTTTATGCGCTGATAGAGAGTGAGACGCATCGCCTTGGGGAAACACTGGACCTGATTGCGGCGGAAAGCCTTCCACCCCACTCCATTCTTGAGGCGCAAGGTTCCAGTTTTGCCATCAAGGCGGCTGAGGGATATCCAGGACGGAGATTCCACGCGGGATGTGTCCATGGAGACACCCTGGAATCGCTGGCCATCGACCGTGCCAAGCGGCTGTTCGGAGCCGAGCATGCCAATGTCCAGCCGCATAGTGGGGTTTCCGCCAATTTGGCTGTCTACTTTTCCGTTCTAAAACCGGGCGATCGGGTGTTAGCCATGAAATTGTCCCATGGGGGGCACCTTTCCCACGGGGACCGCGCGTCCATGACGAGTCGGTGTTTTGAGTTCCGACATTACGGGGTGAACCCGGAGACGGAACGGATCGATTATGAAGCACTCGAAACCATGGCCTTGGAGTTCAAACCTCGAATGATCGTGGCGGGAGCCAGTTCCTACCCTCGCCTCATTGATTATGAGCGAATCGCTGACATCGCCCGAAAGATAGGGGCGTATCTCCTTGTGGATATGGCCCATATCGCCGGTCTCGTGGCTGCCGGTGTCATCCCAAGCCCCGTCCCTCACAGCGATTTCGTCACCTTTACTACCTACAAGACCCTCATGGGGGGGCGCGGTGGGGTGATCCTTTGCAAAGAGGAGTTCGCTAAAAAGATCGACCAGAGCATTTTTCCTGGATGCCAGGGGACACCTGCCCTTAACATGGTTGCGGCCAAGGCGGTCTGTTTCGGGCGGGCCCTAAAACCAGAGTTTGTCCGACTCCAGAGGCAGATAGTGGACAACGCCGTTGCCATGGCCCGACGGTTGGCGGGTTTTGGCTATCGTCTCGTGACCGGGGGAACGGACAATCACCTGGTTCTTTTCGAGGTAACGGGCAAAGGCCTGACGGGGGACGTGGCGGAGGCGGTTTTGGAAGCGGTGGGGATCGTGGTCAACCGGAACGTTGTCCCACGCGAGGGAGAAGACCCGTTGCGCCCCAGTGGTGTTCGCCTGGGAGCCACGGCCATTTCCGCACGGGGGATGGGTGAAGAAGAGGCCGGGCAAATCGCGGGGCTGATCGACACCGCCCTCGCGAACCGGGATGATTCTGTCGTGTTGAAGCGTGTGGCTGAGTCGGTTTCCGAGCTGTGTCGTCGGTTTCCAGCCAAAGGGTTTTAGGAGGGGTTTTAAGGCGAATCCGCCGGAAGATACTTGCCAGAAAACCCTCGGTCATATATGATGAAACCCGTGAAGTTACCTGAAAAAGGAAGGATTTTGATCATTCGCCTCGGTTCCGTGGGGGACGTGGTGCGAACGCTTCCCGCCGTCTCGGCACTGCGGGCGTGCTATCCCCAGGCAACGATCGACTGGGTCGTCCAGGAGCTTTCGGCGGACGTCGTTCGTTCCATGCATAAGATCGATGATGTCATCGTTCTTCCGAGGAAACGGTGGGTTCGGATGATCAAAAAACCTGCCTATTACCCGAGGCTCTTCAAAGAGATTCTTGGTTGGATACGATCGCTTAGACGACGGAGGTATGATACGGTTCTCGACTTCCACGGCATTCTCAAGAGCGGTATCATCGGTGTCTTAAGCGGGGCAAAACGGCGCGTCGGTTTCAAAAGGGGATATTGCAAGGAGTTCAATTTTCTGTTCAATCGGTACCATGTGGATCCGGGAGACCCCAGGCTGAACCGGGTTTACAAGAATCTCAAGATGGTTCACACGGTGGGATGCGAATCGCCGCTGCCGAGGGAATGGCTGACGCCTTCCGAGAAGGATTTCAAGAGGATCGAGGTCTTCTGGCAGGAGATTCAGCCTGTGCGCTCCCCGGTTATCGCCATTCAGCCAAGCAGCAGCAAGAACACCGATTTCAAGCGCTGGTTTCCAGACCGGTACGCCCAGCTCTGTGATGCCCTTGTTAAGACCCTTGGCGCTACCATTATTCTCACCTGGGGCCCGGGTGGTAGAAAAGCGGTGGAGGAAATACAGGGGCTTATGACCCAGCCGTCCCACATCGCGTGTCCCACGAGCTTGATGGAGCTTTCCGCCCTCTTCCAGAAATGCGACATGTATATCGGGGGGGATACTGGTCCCATGCACCTCGCCTGTTTTTCCGGCCTCCCCGCCGTGGTTATTTACGGCCCTACCGATGCCCGGGTCAATGCCCCGTATCCCCATAGCCTGCACCGGATTGTACGGGTTGATCTTCCTTGCAGTCCCTGCAGGGACAAGACATGCACTCGCCTCGACTGTATGAAAATGATTACCCCGGAAATGGTGCTAAAAGAGGTTGTTTCTCTCTGGGAAGAGGTGCAAAGGGAGAAGACGGTGGTACCACTTCCGGCATCGGGTGAGGCGAGAAGAGAAGTGGCGGTTCATTCGTGAAAGTCCTTTTCATCTATCCAAACCTCTACGCGCAGATCGGATTCAACTACGGGGTGGGGTATCTTTCCTCTTTCCTCAAGGCCCACGGCCATGAAACGGGTCTTCTGAACATCAACGACCGGCTCGGGTACGACTTCGACTTGGAGAGGATTCTTAAGGATGTGCGAACCTTCGAACCCGACCTCATCGGATTTTCCGTGGTAACCAACCAGTATTCTTACACAAAAAAGATCGCTGAGACGTTGAGGAAGAACACCGATATCCCTCTCTCCATCGGAGGGGTTCACGCTACCATGGCCCCGGAAGAGACTTTGAAAACGGGCCTCTTCGATTTCTTGTGTGTGGGTGAGGGGGAACTGGCCATGGTGGAGCTTGCCGATTTCCTCGAAAATGGTGGGGACGTTAGTCGGATTCCCAATGTCTGGTATTACGACGGAGGGGAAATTCATCCCAACCCTGTCCGTCCCTTTCTTTCCCTGGAAAAGATTCCTCCTATCGACTACTCCATCTTCGATTTCCAAAAGATGATCGACGCCAAAGGGGGCTGGGTGGGTGTCATGGCCTCCCGAGGATGTCCCTTCCGGTGCAACTACTGTTTCAATCACAGGATCGTGGACATCTACCGTCGGGACACAGGGGTCAACATCCGTGATCTCCACTATCTGCGACAGTACCCCATCGAAATGGTTATCGAGGACCTGCAAAGGCTTTTGAGGACCTATAAAAACATCAAGATGTTCATCTTCGACGACGATCTCTTTACCATGAATCGGGATTACGTCTTCGAGTTTTGCCGACAATATCGAAAGGCCGTGGACGTTCCATTCGTTTGCAACGCCCACGTCCGGGTCTTCGACGAGGAGATTGCCAGAAGTCTGAGCGAGGCGGGATGTGCTATCGTCAAGTTCGGCCTGGAAAGCGGGAGTGATCGAATCCGGCGCAAGGTTTTGAATCGCCCCATGCGTGACGAGGACATTATCCACGCCTTCAAGATGGCGGACAAATACGGTATTCACACCTCCGCCTTCGTCATGATTGGGCTGCCCCACGAGACGGTCGACGATCTTATGATGACCATTAAGCTTTTGGGGACTATCAAGCCGGGGCGTTTCCGGTGGTCTATCTTCTTCCCCTTTATCGGTACCAAGGCCTACGACATCGCCCGGGATGGGGGCTTTATCAACTGGGAAAAGATGGAAAGCCTGACCAACTTTACCGAGGAATCGTGTCTCGATTTTGGTGAGGAGCAGAATCTGCTGATCGACAAACTGGCGAAAACCTATCCCTGGTTCGTCAATGCGGTGACCGATTATCCTTCTGCCTCCCTGTACGAAAAGTTGACCCGTATTGTTCTTGCCATGGACAAGAAGGCCTGGGAGAATGTGAAGGAAGGGATGAGGGATCTGGATGCCGAGATCTCTGAAGCCCTCTTGTCTTCAAAAACTCCCCACTATTCCATCCGCTTCAACCCCTTCATGGGGGTTCGAGACGACTGGCTGGAACGGGGAGAGGATTGATGGAAAATCCGGGGAAAATCATTGTTCGCCTGCCCAACTGGGTGGGCGATGTCGTCATGGCAACGCCTGCCCTCGTCTCTCTTCGGGAGGGATTCCCCGAGAGTGAGATTACCGTCATGGGCAAGGAAAATGCCCGGTTGCTTCTTGAGGGGCTGGATATCTGGAACGACTACTTTCCCTTCAATCGCCATGGAAAAGAGGCAGGGACATTGAAGTTTCTCAGGGTGGCCAGTGAAATAAGAAAGCGGCGTTTCGAAATGGGAATCATTTTTCCTAATTCTCCAAGTTCCGCGATTCTTTTCGCTCTTGGGGGGGTAAAACAGAGGATCGGATACAACCGGCACGGGAGAGGGGCGCTCTTGACCCATGCCGTTGCCGTGGGGAGGGAAAAGGGTCGGTTTATTCCCATTCCCATGATACGGTATTATCTGAGGCTGGTAGAAGCCGCGGGGGTTCCACCCACAACAGAACATCCTCGGCTCGTTATCCAAGATGAAGCCTTTAAGTGGGTGGAAGAGCGTTGGCAATCGCTTGGGCTCAGCGATGGGAAGCCCGTTGTGGCTATTACACCTGGTGCCTCCTACGGCCCCTCCAAACAGTGGCTTCCTGAATATTTCGCAAGGGTTTCTGATCTTTTGAGTGAAAAATCAGGGGTCCATCCCCTCTTTCTTCCTGGACCCGGGGAAGAAGGACTCATGGAGACGATTTTGAGAAATTGTAAATATTCCCCCCCCATCCTTCCCCCTTCGGAAACCCCGCTCGACCGGCTCAAAGCAATTCTTGGAAAGGCGGATCTCCTCCTTACGAACGACACAGGTCCCCGTCATATCGCCGTGGCACTGAATCGTCCTGTGGTGGTGATCATGGGGCCCACGGATCCCCGTTACACGGCCATGGCATTGGAGAAGACCCGCGTCTTACGAAAGGAAATTGCGTGCAGCCCCTGTATGCTGAAGGTCTGTCCCCGGGATCATGCCTGTATGCGTCTCATCAAGCCCGAGGAGGTTTTTAAGGCATGTGCCGAGATGTTACAATCCTCTTAGTTACTCTGCCACAAGCAACTTGACAATGTGGCCTTTGTCTGTAACCGTCCATTCCACGACAACCGACTCACCTTTTTGGAAATCTTTCAGGGTCGCTGCCTTGTTTCCCTTTTTCAAAATGGCATCCTGCGCCAGCGGGCCGGCCACCGTATAGACCTTTTTCTTTCCGATGGGAACATCTACCACCACCGTGTTGTATTCCAGGTCAATGGCTGTTATTTTCCCCTTCATTTTGTAGGTCTTCGAAGCGGCAACCGATGTCGGAACGGCAAGTGCACCTACAAATGCCAAGACGAGGAAGAATGGAAGTATCCTTTTGATAGTCCCTGATACCTTCATCTCAATCCCCCCTTTTCCTTGATTTTATTTATAATATAATCAGATTTTGGCTAATAGCAAGATTTCAGTGGCAGGGCATATGCTTTGCAAAAGACTTATGGCAAGTATGTCATTATGACATATTGGCGAGAGATGCGTCTCATAATGAAACAGTCTTCGGAATACTTTATCGATTTTTTAGAAGAGGATGCTGTATGGGCATAGATCAAACGAGGTTATGTTGGTTTTTAAATGGGTCTTGACTAGAATTGTTCTAGTCAAGACCCCGGGATAAAATAGAGGTTTTTCAGAGGAGACCCAATCCATACCACGCATACCACGGGCTACAGCATCATCGCGCCACACGACGCGGCATACCCTTGATGCGCAGGCGCCCCTTCATGGTTGGTTTCCTCACCTTCAAAAGGATCAAATTTCCTCGTTCCATCGGGATGATACTCGTTTTCCCATACCCGGTCAGCCAGTTTCCCCCACCTGGCAGCATATTCATCCATCTCCTTGCTCTTGACCGTGTAGATCTCCTCGGCCCCGGGATGGGTGAAATAGGGATGGTTTTCCCTGATCACCTCACGAAGCACGTGCGGGTTGTCGATAATCATGCAGGGGCGCAGATGGTTGGGATTATGCGGTTGCCGTTTGCGAATGCTTCGGAAAAGTGGGCTGTTGAGAACCTCCTTCAAGGATTTGTGCATGATATTGTCCACCGCGATGTGGGTATAAACACAGGGTTCTACGTCCCCCTTCGCGTTGATATGGAAGTAACGGCGGCCTCCCGCAATGCATCCCTGCACATACGGTCCATCGTTCCAAAAGTCGAGGACGAAGATGGGACGTGTATTTCTTATCCTGATGACTTGTTTCCTCAGGTGATTTCTCTGTTCGGGTGTTACCATCAGAGAAAAATCCGCCATTCCATTAACGGGAATATAGAGGAAATACATCTGGGCAATCGATCCGAGCGAAATCATCTTGTCGATGAACTCGATGGAAGATACGGTCATGACATTATCCCGCGTGACAGTGGCTGAACTTCCAACCAGTACCTTTGCTTCCCTCAGATAATCAAAGGCATTCAAAATCTTCTTGTAAACCCCCTTTCCACGCCAACTGTCTGTCTCTTTTTCATCTCCCTCAATACTGATGACAACCGCCACGTTTCCGAGCTCCGCAAACCTCCGCGCCTTTTCCTTTGTCATGAGTGTGCCGTTGGTATAGACTTGGAAAAAAAGATTCGGATGCGCCTCGATCATCTTGAAAAGATGGGGATACACTAAAGGTTCTCCTCCAAGGACGGTGATGAAATAGATTCCCAACATTTCACATTCGTTCAAGATCCGGTCCACCACTTCATAGGGAAGTTCCGGCCGGGTTCCATATCCTAAGGTGTAGCATCCCTTGCAGCGTAAATTGCAGTGATAGGTGGGGCTCAAGATCATGATGAAGGGGGGGCGGAATCCATCATGTGCTTCAATGTGATCCCGTCTCTTTCCCCCAAGAAAGAACGCGTGATTGAAAAGGGTATCGAACAACCGAACACGTTGTCTCGGAGTCAGATATGAGATAACACGGCGAAACAGCTCTTTAGTTGGGTGTTGCGGCGTTTCAATAAGGTTCAGGACTTTCTGAATTCCTTTTACAATCTCGGGATCGTTGCTCAGCCAGAGTCCCAGGCGAACAAGGGCGCTCAATTTTTCATCGCTGACCCTCGGCAGCATCTCCGTAATCAACCGGGCCGCCTGGCGGGCACTAAAACCTTTGACATGGTCTATTTTTGTACCCATTTTGCACCTCCTTTGTTTAAATTATTGTCCTATTGATGAATGTCCCTGTAACCATTGCTTAAGAACATCTTTTGCTTTCCCCCTCAATTCCGAGACAACCTCAACGCCAAGAGCCCTGACCCTGCCTTTGTTGAACAGGGTTATCCCTCCGCACAAAAGAACCTCAACATTCCATTGTCTCAGTTTCTCTATTCGTTCAAAAGCTCCCAGCTCTTTCCAGTAAATTCTTTTCTCATCAATGATTTTGCCTCTTATAACGTCCACGAGCAGGACCTCAGCTGAAGTACGGAAGTGAGGCGATACCCGTTTTCCGAAAAGTGGAACCGCGACACGCATTTTCTATCTCTCGATCTCTGCTTTTATAATAGCAACTTCAATGCCAGGAAGCGGACTCTTTTAAAATTTGGATGATATAAATGAATAATAATTATAAATGGTTAAGATTGATGATGCGATCTGAATCAAAAAAGTGAAGAGCGATAAAGGAACCTTTAACAATGTGAAACATGTTTCAATAAATTGTTTCATATATGAAACAATTACCGGGGATTTTTTAATCTTCTATCCCATATCGTTTTAGTTTCCTCCATAAGGTCGTCCGACTAACCCCTATCTCTTTAGCAACTCTTGTGCGATTTCCATAACGTTCCAAAAGTCTCCTGAGGATCTTGGCCTCGGCTTCCTCAATAGGGGACAGAGGCATCTCTTCACCGGCTACATTATTAGGCAAAGATTCCAGAAGCTCTCTGGGGAGATGTTCCTTTTCAATAATCCTTCCTTTACAGAGAATGGAAGCAAACTCAAGAATATTTTCCAGTTCCCTTACATTGCCCGGAAAAGCATACCGCATCAGTATTGACACGACCTCCGATGAAACACCGGCAATATTTTTCTTCCGTAGAAGATTGAGCTTCTCTATAAAGTTCTCAATCAGGAGAGGAATGTCCTCCCGGCGCTTCTTCAGGGGCGGGAGTTCGATTTTTGCTACATTCAGTCGAAAGTAGAGATCCTTTCTGAAGGTTCCCGCCTCCATCATCTTTGAGAGGTCACGATTGGTCGCGGCAACGAACCTGACATTGACCTTAATGGGTTTAACCGCCCCCAGCGGTGTCAATTCCTTGTCTTCGATGACTCTAAGCAGTTTCGCCTGAAGAGGCTGCGGGAGTTCCCCGATTTCATCCAGGAAAAGGGTTCCCCCATCCGCCATGAAAATCCGGCCATGTTTGTCATTTTTCGCATCGGTGAAGGCCCCTTTGACGTAACCAAAAAACTCGCTTTCAAGAAGGGTCTCCGGAATCGCCGCACAGTTAATCTCCACAAACGGTCCCTGCCGGACTGGGCTCAGATCGTGAATCGCCCGGGCAACGAGTTCCTTTCCCGTTCCGCTCTCGCCCTCAATCAGGACGGGAACCCCACTCTCGGCTATATCGGGGAGAATGGAGAATATCTTCTGCATCTCCACATTCTTACTCACCATATGTTGGAAGGTATAGGACTTCTTGATCTCTTTGCGTAAGGCCTCCTCCACCGACAGGTCCCTGAAGGTTTCTATGCCTCCGATCACTTTTTCGGCATCGTCATAGAGAAGCGAAGTGCTGATATTTACCGGCACCTCCTTGCCGTCTTTGTTGATGATTATGGCGGGCATGTTGACAATCCCTTGCTTCCGCCGAAGCGTTTCTTCCAAAACACAAAGGCCTTGACAGATATTTGTGCGCAAGATATCGAAACAATAGCTTTGCAGGGCTTCTTCGCGAGAAAAACCCGTAATTTTTTCAGCCGCCTGATTGAAAAAGCGAATTCTGTTGTCAAGGTCAACAGCAATTACACCCTCTGTAACACTCTCAATTACTTTACAGCAGATTTCGCTAAATTTTTCTTTGATCTTTGATTCGGCCACCGGGACTCCTTTGCATGACCACTGACGGTCTTTTATAATTATAAACCTGGTTTTACACCTTGGCAAGCAATCGCCGCAGTAGAAAACACTGGTACTTCCCACGCGCCGTATCCCGCAGAATACCTAAATGGACCCTGTCGTCAAAACAGTTTCGTGTGAGCTTTTCTCGCCTCCATGCTGCCTTTTTCTGCAACTCAGCTTGTTTGAAAAAAGAGATTTGCCGTATCTCTTTCGAAAGAAGCCTCTAAATCCTCAACCTCTTATAACCTATTTACCCCTTTTCAAATATTTGTGAAACAGCAGTGACTAAAATTCTGATTTGTCAAGAAATGCTTGTAGCACCAGGATAGCAATAGATTGGGGGATTTTTTTGTGGAAAAAGGGAAATGGGTAACTTTTGAAGTCTTGTTTTGTTTGAATTGACACCATTTGCCTTTTCTGATAGATAGTTGCGGGCAAGGGAGGAGGTATGGGAAAGAAGGTTGACGCTGCTGTCGCGCTGGAAGACGGTAGCGTTTTTTATGGCACCGGTTTCGGGGCCGAGGGCACCGTTTCCGGCGAATTCGTCTTCAATACCAGCATGATGGGGTACCAGGAGATCCTCACCGATCCGTCCTATAAAGGGCAGATCGTCACCATGACCTATCCTCTCATTGGTAACTACGGAATCAACCCGGAGGACATGGAATCGGACAAGCCTCACGTGGAGGGGTTTGTCGTCAAGGAGGTCAGCCGGATTGCGAGCAACTACCGCAGTCGGGAAGACCTCGGGACCTTCCTGGAACGCCACGGCATTGTGGGGATCGAGGGCGTGGACACCCGGGCCATCACGAAACTCCTCCGGGTCAAGGGGGCGCTCAACGGCGTCATTTCCACGGAGGAGCTGGATCGAGAAAAACTCGTGGAAATGGCAAAGGCCTGTCCCGGCCTCATCGGGCGGGACCTTGTCAAAGAAGTGACCTGCCAGACGGCCTACGAATGGGAGGAAACAAGCCCATGGGTGGAGGAAACCCTCTACCACCTGAAGATTAAAACCCAGCCTGACTTTCATATCGTGGCCATCGACTGCGGGGTAAAACGGAACATCCTGAGGATCATGAGGACCATGGGGGCACGGGTGACGGTGGTGCCGGCCCGGACGGGTGCCGAGGGGATCCTGGATCTCAACCCGGACGGGATTTTTATTTCCAACGGCCCGGGAGATCCCCAGGGGGTTCCCTACGTGGCGGAGACGGTTCGGGCCCTGATCGGGAAGAAACCCATTTTCGGGATCTGCCTGGGGCACCAGATCCTGGGGTTGGCCCTGGGCGGCACCACCTACAAGCTGAAGTTCGGCCACCACGGGGGGAATCAGCCGGTCATGGACTTGACGAAGAAAACGGTGGCGATCACGGCCCAGAATCACGGGTTCTGCGTGGACGAAACGAGCATTCCTGACGACGAGGTTATCCTGACCCATATTAACCTCAACGACCGGACGCCGGAGGGAATGCAGCACCGTAGCCTGCCGATCTTTTCCGTCCAGTATCATCCGGAAAACTCTCCTGGTCCGCACGACGCCATCACCCACTTCCTGGAATTCTTTGAAATGATGAAGGAAAATGGTGAAAGGTGAAAGGTCGGAGGTCAGAGGTCAGAGGTCAGAGGTCAGAGGTCAGAGGCAAAAGGATGTTGGGTGGTGGGATGAGGTGGTTGACTCGGGTGGTAAGCTGGGAAACGTAGCGAAGAAAGAGGATAGTATAGGTTAAGATATGCCCAAGCGGGAA
>JAOZMY010000062.1:0-6484 GCA_029934085.1 bacterium
GAATATCTCGAGGTTGGTAGTGAAGAGCAAAAACCCTCGATAGGTGTGATCGCATGTTACAATTCTATATTGGCTGAGGGTTTTGTTAAGATGTTAGAAGGTGACCCCCGTTTCTTGTTATTGGGGGTATATTCTTATTGTGAAAGTCTTCTCGATTCCATTGAATTGAACAAAATCGACTTTTGTATTGTCGATACCTTTTTCCTGAAGTGTCTCATGTACGAGGCTAAGAATAATGAGAAGTGTGCTAATTGTAAGTTTCTTTTAATTGAGGACACGCGTTTGTCACGTCAAGAACTTCATTCACTCATCCTCTCTTCTCACATTTCGGGAATTCTATATAAAGACACGGATAAAAAAAGATTGAAAAAGGCCCTTATCAAGGTTCTTTCCGGCGAAATGTGGTTTAAGAGGGATACATTTGAGGCGCTGTTTAGGGAAACGAAGGAGATCATCGAATCAAGGGTTGTGTTACGAAAACTCCTCACGCGTGCCGAGGCGAACATCGTAAATCTGGCGTGTCAGGGGTTAAAGAACAAAGAAATTGCCGAAAAACTCTTTATTAGCGAAAGCACGGTTAAAACACACTTGAACAATATCTATAAAAAACTAAACGTCAAGAACCGGGTGCAACTCATCAGGTTTTACCTGAGAGAAACATAGAACATAAAATTCTTCGAAATAGATAAAACGTGGTGCCTGGAGCCGGGGTCGAACCGGCACGGTGCGATGCACCGAGGGATTTTAAGTCCCTTGCGTCTACCAATTCCGCCATCCAGGCATTTTTCTATTTTTTACAGGTAAACCCCCTCTTTTGTCAATCGTAGGATGTCAAGGATCTAACCTTGCAAGTTCAGCAGGATGTCGATCATCATCTCCACGCCGAATTTCATGTTCTCGATGGAGATCCGTTCGTCGATCCCGTGAATGAGCATGTGTTCCTCCATCGTCATGCGGAAGGGGATGAAATCGTAGCAGTCGATGCCCGCGGCGCGAAAGTAGCGACTGTCTGTTGCCCCCGGGACGAGGTGCGGAGTAACGACACAGCCGGGATCGTGTTGCTCAACGGCCCTTTCGATGGCGTGGAAAAGGGGGCTGTCGTGCGAAGAAGGGGGATTGTCCACCCCCGTGAAGGTGGCCTGAATATTCACGTTAGGTAGATCGACGATTCTTCGAAGCTCGTCGAGGAAGGCCTCCGGCGAGGTGCCGGGCACCAGACGGCAGTCAACCCGCGCCTTGGCCTCTGTGGGGACGACGTTGACCTTCTCCCCGGCCTTGAGGACCGTGATGGCAGCGGTATCATGGGTCATGGAGCGGTATCCTGGATCCTCCATGATTTCTTCAAGGATTGGATCGCCCCGCGCGATGGCCCCTTCCATGTCGGCAAAGATTGGCTGCCACGCCTCTTTCTGTAGGGGCGCCACTCGGTGAAAGTATTCCTTAACGGTCGGGATCAGCTTGTAGGGGAAGGTGTAATTTTTAAGGCGGTTCAGTGCCTCGATGAGTGTGGTCACGGCTGAATCCTTCTTGGGGACCGAGGCGTGCCCACCTTCGCCCGTAACGGTAAATTGAGTTTGGCAGATGACCTTTTGGGAGGTAGAAACCTCGTACCACCGTTTCCCCTCGTGGATGACGCCGCCTCCCCCTTCGTTGATAACGCCCTGAATATCGAGCAGCTCAGGATGGTGGTCCAGGACCCATTTGGCCCCCATAACCCCACCCGTTTCCTCATCGGCCACGGCGAGGAAGATGAGATCCTGGTTCGGCACGATCCCCTTTCGTTTCAGATAGATGAGGGCCATCAGTTCCAGAACGCCCATCCCCTTCATATCGATGGTGCCTCGGCCGTAGACGTAGCCGTCCCGAATCTCTCCGGAGAAAGGGGGCACGGTCCATTTTTCCGCCTCCGCTGGAACCACATCCATGTGGTTCAGAAGGACGATCGGCTTGGCTGTTCCTTTTCCCTTGAGAGTGGCGATGAGATTGGCCCGTCCGGGCGCCGATTCCTCGATAAGGGGATCGAACCCCTCTTTTTTCAAAATGTCTCCGAGGTAAACGGCTGCTTTGGTCTCGTTACCGGGGGGATTGGTGGTATCGATTCGGATGTAATCCTGGAGGATTCGAATCGTTTCGTCGAGAAATTGGGGATCAATGGTGGTTGTCATGAACGTTCTTTCTCCTATTCTCCGAACAGGGGGACATGCTGAAACGTGTCCACGTCCACCAGGCCCTGATCGGTAATTTTCAGTGAAGGGATGACGGGTAGGGCGAGGAAGCTGATCTGCATGATGGGATCTTCGAGACTGCCGCCGAGTTTTTTTGCCGCTACGTGAACCTCTTTGAACCGTTCAACGAGGGTCGCGAGGGGAAGATCGGACATGAGGCCGAAAAGGGGTAGGGGCAGGGTGGCCAAAACTTCACCGTCGCGAACCACGGAGATGCCCCCTTTCATGTCGATGCTGGTTTGTGCGGCCAGGAGCATGTCCTCGTCGTTTGTTCCCACCACCATGAGGTGATGGGAATCGTGGGCCACTGTGGTGGCGAGAGCACCGGCCTTGAATCCGAAGCCCTGAACGAAACCGACTCCCACATTTCCCGTGCCGTGATGGCGTTCGATAACTGCAATCTTCAAAATATCTTCCCGGACATTTGCAGCGACCACGGGAGAATCAGGGACCCGGTAATGGGACCTTTCCGTGACGACCTGGTTCGGAACGACTTTGATGACCTTGACAATGTCCCCCTCTCGTCTGACCAACAGGGCATCCGGGGTCAGTCCTTTCACGTGCATGGAGGTGGGAAAAACAGGGGTGCCATGTTCGAAGGAGGCTACGAACTCCCCGTCCTGGCAGATGATTTCCCCGTCGATGATGACGGTTTCCGCGTCGAAGTTCGCAAGATCCCGGAAGAGGACCACATCGGCCTGGCTCCCCGGAGACAGGGTCCCAAGCCCTTCGAGTCGATAGTGACGCGCCGGATTGGCCGTGGCCAACCGAACGGCTGTCGTTGGCTCTACCCCTTTCGAGACGCAGATCCGAAGGTGTTCGTTTAGGTGCCCAATCTCGGAGAGGTCTACGGGGTTTCTATCGTCAGTGGCGAAAAGGAGCCGATCCCACCAGCAGGGTTCAACGAGGGGGAGCAGAGTTTCCAGGTTGTGCTCAGCGCTGCCCTGCCGCATCTGAATGAGCATCCCGAGACGCAGTTTCTCTTCCGCTTCCTCCAGAGTGGTGCACTCGTGATCGGTTTCGATGCCGGCGGCCGCGTAGGTGAACAGGTCTCTCCCCGAGAGTCCTGGAGCGTGGCCGTCCACGGCGAGCCCACGGGATTTGGCGGCAGCGATCTTGGCGTGGACCTCCGCGTCACCGTGGATCACCCCGGGATAGTTCATGACCTCGCCCAGGGAGACCACGTCTTCCATCTCCAGAAGGGTAGCGATCTCGGAAATCCCCAGGATAGCCCCCGGCGTGTCCAGGGGTGAAGCAGGAACACAGGAAGGAGCGGCCCAGAAAAAGCGGAAAGGGGCCTCCGCACCCTGGCTCATCATCCATCGAAGCCCTTCCAGTCCTGCCACGTTCCCCACCTCGTGGGGATCCGCGACAACGGCGGTCGTCCCGTGGGGAATCACCGCCCTCGCGAAAGCGGTGGGCGCAAGCATGGTGCTTTCGATATGAATGTGGCTGTCGATCAAGCCCGGCGTCAGATAGGCTCCTTTCCCATCAAGGACCTTGTGTGCCGGCATCTCGGTCCACCCTACAATCCGGCCGTCCGCAATGGCCAGGCTGCCCTCCCGAATCACCATCCCGACCGGATGAACCATTTTGACGTTTTTGATGAGCAGGTCGGCCGGGGCCTTTCCCTGTAGCACATCCCAGTAATGCTTTATGCTTTTTCCCATGATTCGAGAACGCTATCATACCCCTTCGGCAAATTCAATCGACTTACCGATGGGGGGGAAGGAGGTAATCTTTGTAGAGTGGTTGCAACACTCCTCGATACCGTGGCCCCGCTATTGCGTTCCCGCTCAAAAGTAGTTAAATATAAGGACGAAGTGGGATTTATCCCCTCGAAAGGAGAAAAGGATGGCCGATTGCCTTGAAGGAGATTGCCTCGAATTAAAGCGTAAGCGCGTTGAACAAACCAAATCGATTCCCGCCTATGAGACCCTACTCAACATCTTTGAACGCCTGATGGATGTGACGGCGGAAGGGATTGATCGAGTTCGCGACCAACTGAAACCAATGCCCCTTTCGCCCTATATGGAAAACAAGTTTCAGGAAGGTCTCCCTTTGGTGGACAGGAAAAACTTTCCGGTTTCGGACGAGGCCTTTGATGACCTTCTGGACCTCTTTTTTTCAAGGCTTGAAGGCTTTAGCACGGCGATTGACAGGGATCTTAAAGTTCTTGCTGAAAAGAGGACTGATGGGAAAATCTCGGGCAAACGTCTTATCGATCAGTTTGTGATGGGAAGTGAAACTTTTCTCCCCTACATCTTTGAACTGGGGAACATCAACAGCCACCTTCTTTTCTTTGTTTTGCGAAGTATTTTCAAGATTTGCCTGATCCCCTTTCAAGACACCCTTACGGAAGAACTGATGGGACTTTGGGAGAAAGGGGAATGCCCCATTTGCGGGTTCCCGCCTGACATGGGCATCCTACGTGGAGAAGGGGGAAAACTCTATCTTCATTGCGCCATTTGTGGCCATGAGTGGAAATACAAACGGATGGCTTGCGCATTCTGCGGGAACGATCTGCAAGAGGAATTGAAATATTTGGAGATCGAGGGCGATGAAGTCCATAAAATCTATCTCTGTCACCTCTGCAAGAAGTATCTGAAGGTCATCGATTCACGTAGTCTGCCAGAAGGGTTTCACATCTTTCTCGACCTTGAAGAGCTCACCTCATTGCATCTTGATGTCATCGCAGATCAGCAAGGGTACAGCCCTGGGATCAATCTTTAGAGAAAGGAGTTAGCCATGAGGCGTCTATCGTTAAAATGGCATTCGATGGCTTTCTACAGTATTCTTTTGAGTGTTGTCACGGTCTTTGTATTAAATGTTCCACAGGCGTTTACGTATGCGAGGGAGAAAAAGGCCTTTCCCCTTATTCGGGTGGGTGACAACTTCCCGGATCTTGAACTGGTCAGTCCCCGGGAGAAGAAATATCGCGACTATCTCGGGCTGCCCGACAAAGAGGTCTTTCGGCTGAACGACATCAAAGCGGAAGTGCTCATCGTGGAGTTTCTCAACAAGTATTGCTATCACTGTCAGCAACAAGCCTACCTGATGAACAGGCTCTACAAAGAGATTAAGAAGGATCCTGAATTGAAAGACAGGGTGAAGATGCTCGGAATCGGCGTGGGGAACAACTGGATTCAACTGGTAAATTTTCGCCGGGAGAAGCGGATTCCGTTTCCCTTAATCCCGGATCAGGATTTTCTTGCCTTTGAAGGGATAGGGTATCCGGGAGGCACCCCGTTTACCCTCATCACGAAGAAAGAAGGCGACGTGTTTGTGGTTAAAGATACCCATCTTGGGATGATCGAGGACAGGATGGTCTATTTGGAGAAGGTGCGTAAGATCCTGACCAATGCCGAGGTCGCGTCCTCTAAAACTACCTACAAATCGGCTTACGAGTCTCTCGATCCGGGAATTACAGAAGAAGAGCTCAAGGCCATGATCATAGAGAGGCTTAAAGGCCGGGGTTTGACAACCCAGGAGATAACCCCGCTTTCGCTAAAAGAAGTTCCCCGTGTTTTCATGATAAAGTTTAAAAAAGAGGGCAACCTTGATGTATGGTTCGCCGCTTTGGGGAGCGAGGGAAAGGTCTGTGACGTGTGTCACGACATCCATTTTATCTATGTCTTCGACCGTCAGGGGGTTGTTCAAGATTTTATTCCTATCCATGTTACGAAGTTTGGCAACAAACCTTTCGAGGAAGCGGACGTGGAAAAGACCCGGAAGGCTCTTGTGGGAAAAAATCTTACGAAACCCATCCAGTATAATCCTGACACGGACGCTGTTTCAGCTGCCTCCATGACTTCTGCTCTCATCTTTAAGGGTTTAAAGCAGGGGACCCGTATCTTCGAGGCCTTGAAAAAGGAGGGGTATACCCAGTAGACTTTGTCCCTGGTAGGTTTTGGGCCTTCACCCGAGGTTGCTTTCCAGACGACGTTCTGATAAATCACGCTTATGGAAAAGAGCAGAAAGAGGGGAGAGCTCCCCATTCGTCATAGTGTCGAGGGCCTGTCCCCGTATCTCGTCGATAAACCTGACGAACAAGAGGTTCGGGCACGTCTCTGTTTCAACGAGAATCTCCACGGCCCATCGCCAGGGGCGGTCAAGGCCATTGTCCAGGCCGCCCTGAATGTTCATTTCTATCCCGACCCCGGGGGGTGGGAATTGCGGGAGGCCCTTCAGGAGAAGCACGGAATCCCGGCTGAGCAGATTATCCTGGGGAATGGCGCCGACGGGTTGATTACCCTGAT
>JAOZMY010000062.1:6584-13852 GCA_029934085.1 bacterium
TTATCTCTCTCAGAACCTTTTCCAAAGCCTATGGACTGGCGGGTATGCGGGTGGGATATGCCCTGGCTTCGGAGGAAGTAATCCAATACCTTTACCGTGTGCGGGAACCTTTTGTCGTTTCTTCCCTGGCCATCAAGGCCGCGGTGGGGGCCCTTTCAGATATCCAGCACTATCAAAGGGTGGTTGGTTCAATCAAAGAAGAGCGTGACAGGCTTCAAAAGGAGCTTGGCAAAAGAGGCCTCACCGTCATTCCCTCCCAGGCAAACTTCATTTTTATCGATTTCAAAATGGAGGCAGATGGGATTTGTAAACGTCTCGCCGAGTACGGTGTGCTTATCCGGTGTAGCCAATCCTGGGGGATGCCCACGTGGGCCCGCATGAGTGTCGGAACACCGGAGGCCGATGGATTATTCCTGCGGGCAATCGATGCAGTGCTCGATGATATGAGTCGATGAATCATCGTAACAAACAAGGAGGAAAATAAATATGTGTCAAAACTATGTCATTCCATGTGAGTGTGGAAAGGAAAAAGCTAATTTCATGAACCTCAACGACCTGCTTCCCCCGCCCATCCTTCGGCATCTCTACTGCCCCTCCTGCAGCGAGGGGGTGGAGTTCGACTCGGAAACCATGGTCAGGGATAATGGCTGGATTCTCGAGTTCGATATGCAGGCGGCTCGGGTCTTCCTGATGAGCGAGGGGGTTCCCGAAAAGGTCATTACGCCCGACTATATCTTCGACAAGGGCTATTTCTCTTGGAACGGCTTTACCCCGTCGGATATCGAGGACAAGATGAAGGAACGGGAGGACATCATGAAACTGGCCAAGGTGGACCGCCGGAAATTCATCGAGGAATTGAAGGCCTGGGGGATCAGCCGTGTGGAGCGCCTCAAGGCGGAAGGCTGGAGGAAAACGGCGAACCTTTAAAAGACCTTGCGATATATCGATTCGAATTGAAAGGAGGGTGAAATCATGCCTGATGCGGAAGGGCTCAAAGAAGCCAAACAATTTTACACTGACACGCCCCAGAAGACGGAAGGATTCTTTCTGAAGGGATCCAATGCCTACGATTGGGGCCTGAAAAACCGATTGGCGAGAATTTTCAATCCCGAAACCGGTAAAACGGTCATGCTGGCCTTCGATCACGGCTATTTTCAGGGGCCCACCACGGGACTCGAGCGGATCGACATCAGTATCATGCCGCTTGTCCCTTACGCGGATACCCTGATGTTGACGCGCGGGATCCTGAGGACGATCATTCCCTCCAGCGTGACCAAGCCGATCGTGGTCCGGGCCTCGGGGGGATCAAGCATCCTTAAGGAGCTTTCCAACGAGGAGATCGCCGTGGACATCGAAGACGCCATCCGCCTCAATGTCTGCGCCATGGCGGTTCAGGTCTTTATCGGCGGGGAGTATGAGAAGCAGTCCGTCATCAACATGACAAGGATGGTGGACCTCGGAACCCGTTACGGGATCCCGACGCTGGCTGTGACGGCCGTTGGGAAGCAGATGGCACGGGACGCGAGATACTTCCGGCTGGCGACCCGTATCTGTGCCGAACTGGGTGCCCATTACATCAAGACCTACTATGTGGATGAGGGTTTCGAAACCGTCACGGCGGCCTGTCCCGTTCCCATCGTCATCGCAGGCGGGAAGAAGATCCCCGAGCTGGATGCCTTGAAAATGGCCTACAACGCCATTCAGCAGGGAGCCAGCGGCGTGGACATGGGACGGAATATCTTCCAGTCGGAGGCCCCCGTAGCCATGATCCAGGCCGTGCGGGCGGTGGTCCATGAGAACGAGACGCCGGAAAAGGCCTATGACCTATACCAGACCCTAAAAAACGAGATGGGCAAATAACAGAATTGATGGGAATGAAAAAGGGGAGGCTCGGCCTCCCCTTTTTTTGTGCATAACGTTCTCTCGGATCAGTTCATGCTGGTCCAGTAGACCGTTTCGGCTTCCTGTTGTCCTTTCAGAAGATCCATGTGGTGAAGGGTGGTGAAAATGCGCTCCGCCTCGTCTTCGGAAACCCCCAGTGCGTTGGCGGCTTGTTCCTTCGTCACCCTGCCCCGGTTACGAATTAGGTCCAATAGTTTTTTCTGTTCATCTGTCAGATCTGCCAGGATATCCTGTCCCTTTCGTTCGGCCTCTTTCTTGGCCGTGTAACTCGCCCACGGGTCACAGGTTCGCGGTGGATTCATCAGGTCGAAGTAGCAATCTTCACAAACCTTCATACCTCTGAATTCGAACATTTCTTCTTCTTTAACCTCTCTCCCGCATTTCTCACACTTCATGGTTCATCCCTCCTTCGCAGTTTTTTCGTATCCATCGCCCGCTTATCACAAGTGATTTCTCAAGTCAATAAAGGGAACGAACTGATTTTCTAAGGGATTCCAAAGGCTGCGCTGGCCGATGAGGGATGTAGAAGCAACCAAATTCTTTGCCTGTTGCCACCTATGACGGGTCGTGATATTTGTTGCCCATGAGCGGAGAAGAATCCACGCCTCATCCTTCTACCGGTTTGTCTCCTGAGGAATGCCTCGTGACGGAGGCACGCTTTGAGCGCATTGTCCATTTTCTGACGACTCGTCAGGTGTCGCTAAGGCTATTCCTGGACGATGTGAAGAACACCCACAACATCAGTGCCGTGATCCGAACCTGTGATGCCACGGGGGTCTTTTATCTCCACTATTACCTCACAGAGACCGCCCTTTCCATCAATCGGGGCATCTCCCTGGGGAGCGAGCGATGGAGCCAACTGAAACGAGAGCGGGACAGGGTGGGTTTCTTGAATCGAATGCGCGAGGAAGGCTACCAGTGTCTCGCCACGTCCCTGGAGCCGCCGGTTCTGGATTATCGCGATGTGGATTATACACTGCCCACGCTTCTCATCTTCGGAAACGAGAAGGATGGCATCAGCGAAGAGGTCATGGCGCGGGTAACCCAGCGAATCAAAATCCCCATGGTGGGTATGGCCAAGAGCCTCAACATCTCCGTGGCGTGCGCAGTGATCCTCTATGAGGCCTTGCGGCAACGGGAGGCCAAGGGGATGTATGAGAAACCGAGCCTTCCTCCGGAGGTTTTTGAGTCCTTTCTCAGGAAATGGGCTGTTGAGGACAGACTGAAAAAGTAAAAGCGAGAGGTAATCCTTGAATTTTCTTACCTTTGGTCCCATCGACGAGATTTTCGCCATCAGCCTCCTGACCATTGCCGGGTTTGTAGGGGGGAAGCTCGCCCGCTATCTGAAACTTCCGGCGATTACGGGAAACATCCTTGCGGGGATTCTCATCGGACCCTACGGCCTTCATCTCCTCTCGTATCAGGCCATTACCATCGAACTAAAACCTATTGCCTCGTTTGCTCTTGCCTTTGTTTCTTTCTCCATCGCCACCCATATTGACCTGGAAGAGATAAAAGAGACCAGAGGCCGCTCTTTAATTATGGGGGTAACCGACGTTCTTACCAGCTCTGTGGTTGTTACTACGGTTCTTTACTTTGTAACTGGTTCCCTGACCCTGTCTCTCCTCCTCGGGGTGATTTCCGGGGCGACCGCTCCCGCCACGACCCTGGCCGTCGTGAAGGAGACCCGCGCCAAAGGACCTCTGACACAGCTTCTCCTCCCCCATGTGGCCATCAGCGACCTGACGTGCGTGGCCTTTTTCGGTTTTGTTTTCGCGGGAATCAAAGGGTTTCAATCGAGGGAAATCTCTCTCTCTGAGGCCCTCTTCCACATCGCCGTTTTTTCCTCCCTAATCTCCATCGCCATTGGTCTGGCCACAGGGATCGTCCTGAAGAGCCTCTTCCGCCGTTTGGATCGAGAATCTCCCATTCTCCCTATCATGCTTGTTAGTCTCCTTTTCGTTTCTGGCCTTTCCACCTTTCTCCACGTGTCACCCCTCCTCTCGGCCATGACACTTGGCTTTCTCATCCACAACTATCTGAGACAGAAGGAGGCGGTGGACCAAGCCTTTGTAACCCTGGAACCGATTATTTACACGGCCTTTTTCACCCTCGCGGGGGCGCATCTAAAATTAAGCCTACTGCCTTCTGTGGGAATGGTGGGGGGAGCTTATGTTCTATCCCGTTTTACTGGGAAGTGGCTCGGAACGTTTCTTGGCGGACTGGCTTGCAGGGCTCCTGCTGTCTTTCGTAATCTCGCAGGAATGGCTCTTTTACCACAGGCTGGTATCGCCTTGGGGTTAATCATTCTGATCCAGGAGGAACCTTGCTGCTCGGCGTATTCCCCTACTATTACAGCTACCATCGTAGCAGCCGTAGCTGTTCATGAGATAATTGGCCCAGTTTTGACCGGGCTTAGCCTTAAACTGGCAAAGGAGACGGAAAGGGATCTTCATCCCGTCATGGGGTTTCTCCTGCCGGAAGGCGTGCGTTTGAACTTCAGCGCGAGTGACAAGTGGGAGGCCATCGAGAAATTAGTTACGCACCTCTCGAAGGTTTATGATCTTTCCGAAGAGCAGCGCGAGGCCCTCTTGAGCTCGGTGGTGGAACGGGAGAAATCCATGACCACGGGGATCGGTCATGGGTTGGCCATCCCTCACGGGGTTCTCGAGGGCAGCGGTCCTATCATGGGAGTCATGGGGATCTCAAGGGAGGGGATCGATTTCGACGCGATCGACGGGAACAAGGCCCATATTATCCTCTTGACGGCGGTCCACGGGGATCAGCTTGCATCCCATTTACAGGTCTTGATGAAGATATCCCGCATGTTCAGCCAGGAGGGGCTCAGCCAGAGACTCCTCAGAGCGGGCTCACCAGAAGAGGTCTATAAGATCCTCTACCATGGAGAGTAAGGGCGGCACGGGAAGAAAGCTAAAACCCCTCGCTCTTGGCCTTTGGATACTTCCTGGAGAGGCGGGACAATTCCTTGATACTCAGGGCTGCCTCCTGTGTGCCGGGATATTGGGCCTTGATCTTCGAATAGACGACCAGCGCCTCGCGGATCCGTTTTTCCCTTACGTAAAGGCTGGCGATATTGAGCATGAGGAAGGGCTTTTCCTCCTCTGTCGCCGATATGTTCAAGGCATCGAAAAGAAGATCCAAGCCCCGATCGGCCTGACCGGATTTCTCGAGGGTCATGGCAATGTTCACTAAGTTTTTGACCTCTGTTGGGGTAGTTAGGGGCCATCGCCTCAAGGCCAATTGATAGATATCAGCCGCCTTTTGGATGTTCCCGTTGAAATAGAAGGCGTCCCCGAGTGAAAAGGTAGCCTCCCTAACATAGCTCCCCTTTGGATACCTTTTGAGGTAGGTCTGGAGGATGGAAATGGCTTGGGTATAATTATGCGTGAGCAGTTGAAACTTTCCCATGTGGAAGAGGGCGCTTTCCGCCCTGGGGGAATGTGGATACTGTTTTATGACCTCTTGACAGATCTTAATGGCAAGGCTGTATTGCTTGAGGCTCGCGTAGAGGAACATAAGGTCTTTCAAGGCCTCATATCTCCATGGTGCCTCAGGATATTCCTTGAGAATTTCTTCGTAGGCCTTCGGAGCCTCAAGGATCTTTTTCTTTTCCCTCTGGAGATAGAGAGATTTGGCCCAGTAGTAGGCGGCAGCTTCACCCTCTCGCGTATTAGGCGCTTCCTTCATAATTGTCTGAAATTTCTTGGCGGCGTGCTGGTAATTCCCGTCCGAGAAATCCTTCTCTGCCTTCGAGAACAGGGCAGCTATCTGCGGGTTCTTGGATGACGGGAGGGATGAGAGGGAAAGGTAAGATTTCTTTTCCTGCTTCTCTTCCTTTTGAATCGGGGGAAGCGTGACCTTTTTCAGTTCCTCGGGTTCAATTTTCGCCACCCTTTCCACCTTCTCTTCTTTTGGTGGGACGGTCTTTTCTTGCCTGGTTTTTTCTTTAGTGGTTTTGGCTTGCTTTTCTACCGGCTTTTTCGGGGTCTTTTCAACGGGAGGGGGAAGTTCTTTCTTTACAGGTGGGGCTTTAGGGGGCATCTTTTTCGGGGTTGTTTTCTTAGGGGGCGGGGATGTTTTAGCCACTCTCGTGGTCTGCTTTTTAGGATGTTTTGCTTCCCTAAGGCTTACGACAACCTGGGGCGGGGAACGCCTTTGATATCTTACGAACTCGACATTGGGATCCTTGAGATTGATGACGATTCTCATGCCCCTTTTGTATCTCAAGATGCGGATATCCCTTACGATTCCCTTCGATTTTACGTGAATAACGTTTTTAGAAAGTCCGTTCGTGGTCCCTCGAAAAAGGAGGGTGAGGGCCTTTCCCCGTTGATAACTTCCTATCTTGTCCGGGAAATTCTTTTTGAAGAGAAATCTTAGCCTGATAAATCTCGGCATTTCCTTGATTTCGATCTTTTTCAGTACCACGTGGGTGGTCGACCGTGCTGGAGGCACAAAGAAATAGAGGAACAAGAAAGCCATTACGGCTGTGCAGGTAAGGAAGAGAAACGAGGGTTTCTTTTTAGGAAGTTTCATGAACTTTTTCGGAAGAGCATTGAAGGGTTAATGAATCGATGATCCCTTTGAAAAACAGAATTTTGTGGAAAACATGGAATGGATTTTTGTCCTTACCTGTCATTTTCACCACTCGGTGAGATGTTTGATAAGTTGTCATTACATCTTGACATTTTGCCCCATGTTATTCAAGTAAAAAATTTTGTCAATACGGGGACTTTCTCCTTTCATCTGGCGCTTTTTACCCCAATCCTCTTGCAAAGGTGCGTCACGGGGCACTGACTGCAATGAGGGGAGATGGGGGTGCACAGGTTTTGCCCGAAAGTGACCAACAAATCATTGTATTCTATCCAGAACTCTTTGGGCAGGACCTTTCGGAGTGCCGTCTCGGTTTTATCCGGGGTCTTGGTCTTTACCAGCCCCAGGCGATTAGAGATTCGATGCACGTGGGTATCGACGCAGATTCCCAGCTTGCCATATCCCTGGGTGATGACGAGGTTGGCGGTTTTTCGTCCCACGCCTTTCAGTTCCGTCAACTTTTCGAGGGTATCGGGCACCCGGCCGTCGTACTTCTGGATCAGTGTTTCGCAGATGTCGTGGATTCGTTGAGCCTTGGTCCGATAAAATCCGGCCGGATAGATGGCCTTCTCAATGACCGGTATGGGGAGTTGAACCATCTTTTCAGGGGTATCCGCCAGTGAGAGGAGTCTTTGTGAGGCCTCTCGCGTCACCTCGTCTTTCGTGCGGAGGCTGATGAGCGTAGCGATGAGGATGGCGAACGGGGAACGCCTCGTGCGGGCGACCTCCGTCACAATGGGTTCCTTGAACTG
>JAOZMY010000010.1 GCA_029934085.1 bacterium
CCCTCGTCCTGTCCGTCGAGTGCCCATCGATCACGAGGATTTCATCCGCGTAAGGCTTACACCCCTCAATGATCTCGGCTATAGTCATCTCCTCATTTCTTGTTGGTATGACAACCGTTACTTTTTGTTGCCCGTTCTCCACAACTCCTCCTATTTATGTTTCCTGTGTAATATATGCTTTTTAGCACACTCCTTCAAAATTTAGAACCTCACACTACTTTTAAACTCTTTCGCACCAGTTTTAGGCCTTCCGGCATATAAATATGTTATTCGTGCCCGTGATATCTCTGTCATTCGTATTCACCATTTTTCCACTTAAAAAGATACTCGAAAAGATAAAACTCAAATAAACCATAAATATCGGCTTTGTAATAATAGGCGTTTGAGAAAAAACCTTTTCGACCTTGAAATACCTTTCAAGCAGTTCGCACAGGCTATCCTTATATAAAAGATTTATGTGGTGTGGGTTGTCGAACAGACGATCCTCCACGATCTTATCCGGCGAAGAAATCACCAGGATTCCATCCCGCCTCAAAACCCTTTTAATTTCGGACAAAAATCTTTCATGATCTACAAGATGCTCGATCGTCTCAATCGTCACAACAGTATCAAAATACCCCTCTTCAAAAGGGATTTCGTAAACACTTCCCACCAGATATTTCAAATTCTTACGCTCTGCTCCATATTTCAACTTCGCCGATCGGATAGCTTTCTCAGAAATATCCATACCCCAGATCACTGCATTTTCAGTCTTGACAAGAAGATCAGAACCGTAGCCATCACCGCAGGCTGTATTGAGAATTCGTTCCCCTTCTACATACCGTGACGCAAACAAGTATCTTGCTCGGTCTTTCGAGCGGGCATATCGATGAAGAAGTGAAGGTTTATCTTGACTCCTCTCCTCCTCGTAAATCTTTCCCCGAGATAGTATTTTATTGAAAAAGCCTTTCATCTTTCACTCTTAATACTCAAAACAAGTTACTCACATTTCCTTCAAAACAAGTAAGGCACTCAAGTAAAGAATACTTGCAAAAACGAGAACGGCCGAAAAACCCCAATAAAGAGCCATTAGTACCGTCAATACCGAGCCAACGACCGTTGCGAATCCATTGATCCCCCAAACCCAACCCACAAGATTTTTTGAGCGCTCGTGCACCAAAACCAATCCAAGCGGGAAAGGCATCCCCATAACGATTCCCAGCGGGAACAGAAGCAATACCGTTATAATAGCCTTAACTGCAAAGGGCGATCCAAGGAAAATCGGAAAAACTTTGGGAATCAAGAGCATCAATCCCATACTAACGAGGAATATGAGAGGGAAAACAATCTTTAGAGACGACTTTATTCTCTGCTGAAATCTTTCTGCGATAAAACTACCAACACCAGTAAAAAACAGAAGGATTGCGATAATCAAGCTTATGGAAATCGCTGGATATCCCAGAAAAAGCACAAACTGCTTCATGAGACACAACTCGATCATGATAAAACCCATCCCCAGGATGGTGAAATAATACAAAAAAGGCCATTTCTTATACTCGTTAGTCTCCCTTTTGCCAACCCAAAGCAATGGAATGAAAATGAAAAAGAACGACATCACAATGCTCTCTATAGCCAGTGAAAACACGGGAAGATCCGACTTGGTAATGACTCTTCCCCCTTCCTTTCCCATCTTCTTAGCAAAAAGTTTATAAATCCATTTTAACTCTGTCACCATAAATGGATTCTGCTTATCAATCAACGACCCCATTTTTAAAAAGTGATTGAAAAAAGGCTTGTCATCCGTCGGAGGCGATAGTTCGAAACCAGCAAAACGATAGTAAGCTTCCGGGTTATCTCCCTTTAAAATTTTGGCGTACAAGTTCTCTTCTTTTGTCATGTGGGGGTGATATAATACCTTGAAATGCTTGATCTTGGCATATTCCTTAATCCACCCGACCTCTTTCTCGCTAAAAGGTGAGTTTTTGTAGTAAAATCCGTTCAGCATCCAGGTCTCACCTGTTAAAATAGCCACGTGTTTCCATACGTCTTTTCGCCCCAACTCTTCGAAAGCTTTCCTCAAGGTAGTGCAAAGTCTCACACTTCCCCAGCGATTCAACGCCAAAAAACCGTCCGGAGTTAGGTGCTTGATATAATCCTTGAAACCTTCCACGGTAAGGAGATATGTTTCCGACAGGTTGATAGAACCAGAGGCAATAGCAATAGGGGTAAAATTGTTCTTCATTTGGATGAGATCATACTTATCATCCGTATTAATGACAAAACTCCTCCCCTCATCATTGTGGAGATGGACGTCTTTCCGCCTAAAAAGATTTCGATTGTATTGCCTAAAATTATCCCTCACGATCTTGCAAATCAAAGGATCCATCTCCACCGCATCCACGAGACTGCTACGATGACTCAAAGCGTAAACAACCTCCGTCCCACCGGATGAGCCAATAATCATCACCCTTGGTTTTTTATGACGCATGAAGATATAAGGGAAGTTGATTGACTCCCCCCAATTGGGTCTTTTGATCGCTCCCTCATTGGGCCCCAAAACAGCAAGAAACGACTGATTCTGTCCACCGTTAATCCAGATTTGAGCCCGTATGTTGTCTCCTACTTTTCTTCCAATTACATCAATCTTCGAAAGAGGACTCCAACCGGAGAAAAAGACCGTTTGGCTCTTAACAAGTCTTGTAAAGTTACGCTTGTTTTGATGCGGATAAATTTTAAAAATCTTTTCCGAGACAGGAATCAAAACAAGAATCCCGATGAACACCAATGCGAAAAATACCTTCATCGGCGCAAGCAACCTTCCTTCCAAGAAAACAATCGAAGCCACAACACCTAACAACGCTGAAAACAGCAAAGTTCCAGTGGCTCCTAAAGGCGTAATCAGCAGGATAATAACCAAAGATCCTATCGAGGCACCAACCAAGTCAAAAAAGTATAATCTATTCACTTCCTTTTTGCTGGATGACAAAAGGATAGAAATAGACAGCCCAGCAAAGAAAAACGGTGCCATAATTGAGATAAAAATAATAGCGAGATAAACCCATGTCCTAAGCTTATCAAATCGACTCACATCCAACGGCACCCAAATAATCATCAGAAGGCTAAAGATAGCTGTCACGGCAAAGCAAAAGGAGAAAACAGATACCCTGCGGCCCCTGTTCTCCGCGGTATTAAGTCTCTGAAAAATATAGAGAAACACGCCCGCTACCCCAAAACCAAACAGGGCCGTCGACACGATCATAAAAGCGTAATTCGACCAAACCGTATACGAAAAAATCGACGTCAACACCACTTCGTAAAGCAAGGTTCCCATTGCCAGGAAGAAAATACCCCATAGTTTCCTATCTTTGATTATCTCAAATCCCATTCCTTCTCCTTCAAGTTTTATTCAGGCTTTACTTTAAAAAGTATGGCCCAAGCATTTTTAATTCTATATCGTTCCATCAAAACCAATCGTTCTTTAATGAATCGACGTCCTAATGGTCGCATTAACATCTTGAGTTCGGCGTCACGGTTCCCTCTCCATAAAAACACGTGGGTAAAATGATAAGTTTCATAAGGCTGCTTTTCATTCAACCACCCTGAGGCTACCAGCAAAGCCCTATTCTTATTCTCCATACATACCATAGGGGACCAAAGACCCACGATGACCCCATCTTTCACCAAATCCCCCACCCTTCTCGAGGTATTAATCTCATCAAATGTGGGGTGGGAAACCCATTTTGCATACAGCTTCACATTGTGGAACAGCGAAATAACAAGAAACGACAGGATAATTACCGTCCGACCCAGCCTAAAGCGCCCCTTCACCTGGGCAAGAAACCTCAATACAACCAAAACAGTTATGATTACAACAGCGAGTCCGAGGGCAACTAATCCCTCCGTCTTGTCGAAATGAATATACTTACCGCCTAAGAAAACTGTTAGGCAAATCCACGCCACAAACAAAACAGAAAACACCTTATGATTCAAAACTTCAGAATATTCAAGTTCGTAAAAAAAACGACAGGCCAGCCACGCCAAAATGGCCACAGGAGGAACCAGAGATATAAAGTACCGGGGAGGCCTATAATGTAAGCCAGAAACAGCGAAATACCCGATCACAAACCATCCCAGGATAAGAACTTCAAAGGCCGTAATCTCTTCCGAACCAATAATAAACCGATAGAAAGAAATGGGGAAATATAACCACGCAAGGAGAAGGACAAACGGGAACCATCTGAAATGCTTAAAGACGATGGGCGAATACTTGCCAAAAACACGAGAGACATATTCCCCCATATCCCTTGGCATCGCGAGCCGCTTCCAGCTTGCCGAAAAACGGCTGATTTCCCCATGATTAGGGATATAAAACACGATCAACCAAATCAATCCCGCCACTCCAACACCCAAGATAAAAGGAAAGGCCATTTTTACACCATAGCTCAAACATTCTTTGAAACCTCCTCCTCGATTTTGGAGCATCCTTTTTTCCCTAAAAAAATGGAAGACATAGGAAGCAAACAAAATAGTTAAAAAATAGATTGCCGTTGGTTTACAGCTGAAAACCCCTACCGAGGCAAAAGCTGAAAAAAACATCGCAACCTTGTAGCGTTTTCCCAATACCCAAAGAAACAACGAAAGGATCATCCAATTCGTCAACATGGCATCCGACAGACTGATCCTCGTATACATAAGAAAGAAATAATTAGCCTCAAGAAAGCAAAATCCCAGAAGCGCCCACAAAAAAGACCGGCTTTCAAAATATAAAGCCCAAAAAAACAGAATCATACTTAAACCCGCCCACAACAAAGGAACCATCCTCAGGGCCTTAAATCCAGTTCCGAGGATCGTGAAAGAGGCAAAATCAAAGAAAGTTAAAATAGGATTGAACAGATACGGATTCCACTCATCCGTTACCCATTTGCCAAACAATACCTTATTGCGCGCATTATGAGCATACATGAATTCATCGCCATAAAGACCCCCGCTCCAGCTTAAGTCTGCCGGAGGATCGGCCAATAAATGAACCGTTCGTGCGGCAAAAAAAATGGAAAACACCAAGATCAAACCAATCAATAAAAGATATCCTGGCTTTTGCCCCTTGAGTAAAGAAAGGCTCATTTGTTCACATCCACCCTTTTACTCCTTTTGACCCTTCTCAGGATATCTTTCAACGCGGGCTCATCATTCCTAAGCCACGCATCAATCGTCACTACAAGAATATGTATCGCCACGGGAAAAACCACTTTCGTCCCGTTAGCCGTTCCTATCCAGTGATTCGTGGGTAAGATGATATGGTCTTTCCGGTTCAAGACGTAAATATCTTTAACAAAGCGTGTCAGATAAGCGATATCCTTCGGTTCTTCATAAGTCCCCTCGATAAAGAGGATGGGTTTCAAAAAAATAAAATTCCTGTAACTCTCGATAACGATCGGTAAAGTAACCTCTTTCAACAAAGGCAGTGAAATCGAAATCTTTTTTGACATATCCTCATGCATACGATCCAAAATCCACTGCAATCCAAGAGGTGCCTTTTCCTTGAAAAATAACTCGTTCACTCTTCTTCCGGGAGAAATGGACACAATTTGTGAAATCCTATGGTCTCTCACTCCTGCACTGACAGCCACACCTCCACCCATGGAATGACCTATCATGATGATTTCCTTCATGGGAGGCGTCAGTTTTTCAAGGGTGGTTATAGCGGAGATGGCATCCTCGGTAAAATCGAGGTCTTTGAATGAAGTGACCCTGTCCGGACCCTCGGATTTTCCGTAACAGCGAAAATCAAATGTGAGACAAGCATATCCCAATTTTGCGAACCGCTTGCATATTTCCGGGAACAATATATTACTACATCCCTTATCATTCGCTCCCGGACATAGAACGATTCCTTTACCATTGAAATCCTTCTTTCCAGGGAAAAAGTAATTGCCATAAAGCTTGTAAGGACCACTTTTAAAATAGACACTTTCCCCCATAATCTTCCCGTTTGCACTACCAAAAGAAAGTAGAGGAAAGAAAAGAGAAAAAAGCAGAATTAAACCTCCATAAAGAGGTGCTCTCAAGGTCGTTCTATTCAAGAAACTTCTCACCTTCATCCACTATTTCTGAAATCGCCTCCTTTTCTCCCTTCCGCAACATATAAATTAAACCACCAATTAAAGCATAAAATAGTATCATAACAAACGCCATCCACGCAATGGCCAGGCTCTTTTCCGGTGACACCGAAACCTTGGCAAAAAAATAGACAAACAGGTTTTCACGGACGCCGATGCCATTGATCGATACTGGAAGCATGGACAGGAGAAAAATCACCGGGATGACCACCATGAAAAAGCTAAAGGGAAGATCCAGAGAAAAGGCGATGGATAATAGATAGTAGTGCAAAATAAACAAGAGTTGGAGAGCCAGCCCCAACAAAATCACCTTCACTAAAGGCCAGGGATGCGAGCGAAATTGAACAAGGATGTCAAGAACCGTGGAAATCTTGTGAACGATTGCCTTTCCGATCCGGAAGGGAATCTTACGCTCTAAAAAGGCCAGATCGATCCCCTCTTTCCAGAGGAAAATAACCATCCCAACAACAAGAAAACCGAGGACGAACACCGGCCAATAGGAAACCTCTTTGAACCTTCCTATCTGAAGGGCAATCCCAGTACTCACCAACATGAGCAGCACAAGGATTCCGGTGAATCGCTCGAACAGGATAATTGTCAGAGATTTGGTCAAGGATCCGCAGGGCTTCGCCGTATCCATACCCCGCACCACATCCCCACCCACAATCGTGGGCAGGAACTGGTTGAAAAAGGTCCCCACCAGGTAGGATTTGATCGTTAAGCTCAGGGGGACATCCACCCCTTGCGCCTTCAGTAGCACCTTCCAGCGTTCTCCACTGACCCAGTACCCAAAGATATGCAGCAAAAGCGCGGCCAGCAACCACCATCCTTTGGCCCGCTGAACAATCTCCCAAACCTTAGCGATATCGACCTTATAGACGATCCATCCAATCAGGATAATACTAACGGGGATCTTGATGAAGACCGTGCTCTTGAACCCCTTCATGACCTCTCCGCCACAACCTTTGCGGGAATCCCCGCCACCACACAATTCTTCGGCACGTCCTCCGTCACCACAGCGCCTGCCCCGATCACGGACCCGCTATGAACGGTAACCCCATCCAGGATGGTGACCCTCGCCCCGATCCAGACGTTATCCTCAACAACGATCCCCCCCTTATGGAGATTGGGCTGTTCGATGATGGGAATGTCCAACCGGCTGTAATCGTGGTTTCCGCCGCCCACGATATAGGTATAGGCGGCAATGATCACCTCATCTCCGATTTCAACCTTCTCCTCGGAATGAATAAGGCAGTTCTGGGCGATGTTCGTGTGATTCCCTACCTTGATATATCCCCCCTTACAGCTCAGGATATTGTTGCGGCTGATCACCACCTCGTCTCCGACGGTAATCCGTCCCGACTCTACTCCCTTGGCATCGAGAACCACGTTGTCGTCTACCACGACCCGGCTCCCGACAAAGATCTTCGAGGGGTTTCGGATCATCATGTTCCTTCCAAAGGCCGTCCCCCTCCCCACAGATCCCATCATCCAGGGATATGTTACCTTCCTAAGCCAATATCCCACCGCTCCCGGAACCGGTGCGGCAAACATCATAAGGCACTCGTAACGAAACAGTTCCCACCATCCCCCTCGTCCAATAACCAATTCCCGGTACTTGGCGAAGCTGGAACGATTATCCGCCGTCAAAAGATGGCCGAATTCCGTCTGTTTACGTTCGCTCATCGTCTATAACCAGCCTTGGGATCTATACCACGCGACCGTCAACCGGACTCCTTCAGGCAAATTTATCTCCGGGACGTAGCCACAACACCTCCGTGCCAGGGAGATGTCGAAGGACTGATCGCGCAGGAAAAACCCCAGTCTCCTCCTGTGAATTGGGGGTTGCTTCCGCAACGGCTTATACAGGATTTCACACCCTATTGCAATCACGGAGGCCACGGGCACTGGGATCTTTAGAGGAAGGGGAGACACGCCCGTTGCCTCGGAAATGAGGCCAACCAGGTCCTTCAGGTGTACAGGAGACTCCCCCGCCAGGATCACGCAACGTCCAACCGTCTCTCCCGATCGCGTGCATTGGAAAATCCCCCTCACGAGATCACTCACATAAACGGGGTGAATCCAGGTTTCCCCCTCCCCAATCATAACAAACTTTCGCCTCGCAATCATGGAGAAGATGGGAAAGGTCCGCTTGTCTCCGGGACCATACACCCAGGCGGGCCGCACCGCGCTTACCGGAACGCCCCGGCGGCGCCCCTCCTCCAGCACCCACAGTTCAGCCTCCAATTTTGAGCGCTCATACGCGTTGGTAGGAAAACAGGGGGTCTCCTCGTTCGCAGGGATCTCTCTCAGATATCCCATGACACCTACGCTGCCGCAATACAAGAAACGCTTCAAAGGCTGTCCGGACGCAAGCACGGCGGAAAACAGGTTCTTCGTCCCCTCCAGATTGACCTTGAAAAACCCCTCTTCCTCCCCGGGAGGCAAATTGATCAGGCCGGCCAGGTGAAAAATCACGTTCACATCCCTCACCGCCGGGGTCAGGCTTGACAAATTGGTGATATCTCCCTCGACCACCTCCACGCGGCCATGCCACGTCTCGGGAATCCTGGAGCGGTCCCGCGCGAGAACCCGAATCTGCCGCCCCTCATCCAAAAGACGTTCCACCAGATGATGCCCGATGAATCCCGTAGCTCCCGTTACGAGATAAAGGTCTTCCACTCCCTTTACCCCTCAATCTTCCGAGAACGTATTAGAAGAATATATCCCCTATTTTTTGGGATCAGATAATCCAACAGGGAAAAAACTTTTAGGAATGGATAAAGGATCTTATACAAAAGCAGTGAAAAACGGTGCTTCTGGACATCTTCTTTTTTCCTTGGCGCGATATTCCCCTTGATCCCATCATGGATGGACTTTTTCTTGAGGACAAACTGATACAAATAGTTGAGGATCAGTTCGATTCCCTCAGTAAAAAACCGACAGAAGGTTCGTGTTTCAAACGGTTCAAAGCCAGTCTCCTCCAATTTCGACCTCAACGCATCCACCGAATACCCGTCTCGGACATGACCATAGTATTCCTTTTTGAACCCAAGCCGATAGGCCAACCAATTTAACGGCATCCCCTCATCCCAGTGGGGAACCGTCACAAGGAGCTCGCCCCCATTTTTAAGCGCGCGGCGCAATTCCCACAAACAAGCCGAATCATCCTCGATATGTTCCAAAAAATCGACACAAAAGATATGATCAAATACCTCCCTCTGAAAAGGGAAGAGATCTTCGGCTACCATCACAACACCTTCTCCTAAAAGCGCTTTTGTATCGACTACATTCTGATGATCCGCGTCCACGCTGACCCACCAGCCGCCTTTCTTGCGGAGAAAGTATCCCACTACTCCCTTGTCACACCCTACCTCGAGAAACCTCCCGGATCCTTTAACGTATCCGGAAAGGACTTTCACCTTCTCCATCTTTTTCAGGGAGCGTTTCGATACGGAGAGCTGCCACGGCTCTTCTTTCTTTGAAGCGGGCCAGAAAAGAACAATCAAAGAAAGAATACCCAAAGAATACTCCGTTATCTGCGTAATCCAGTGTACGCCGATGCCGGAAAGGATAGCTGTCTCTCGCTTGAAACCAAAAAAGACAAAAACGGCCGCCCAGGTTGCCTCCCACGTCCCCAATCCAGCCAACCCCTGGATCGGAAGCAGACTCGAAACCTCTGTAAACGCCGTCCCCGAAAAGACCGTAAAAGGGTTGAGACTATGAAGGGTGTATCCCATGCTTCTAACAACGGCGAAAAAGAGGAAAAACAAAGAAATATACTTCGAAAGACGCACACCTAAAGAGAGAAGAAAGAGCTTGCCGCCAATCCCTTGTTCACCAAGAAGAATAAGCTGCCGAATAATCTGTATTCCTTTCTCATAAACAACTCCCATGAAGCGGTACCGTCTAACAAATGAGCGAATCTTGGGATGACTCAGTAAGTCGATGACAAGGGGAAGAAACCGCTTGGCGAAGACCACAACAACACTCAAAAATACGAATGCCCCGGTAAAAAGGATCATTAGCCATTTACCCGTTTCCTGCGCGCGAAGAGGAGAAAGGCCAATCGCGATTACAAGTAACGGGAACAGGGCTATCAAATCGTAGACAAAGGCCCCGATGAAGGCGGAGCCCCCCAGTTCCACGGCGACCTTGTAGCGTTTGTTCAAGACCCAGATGAACGAAAGCTCCCCAAGGCGCGCGGGGAGAAAATCGACGAAAAGGTTCCGAATAATCGTCACGCCAGCCAGCCCGAAAAAACCAATCGGAACCCCCGGAAGCATTAGCTTATACCGCCACGTGCGAAAGGCGATACCGCTCACGAAAAGGGCAAAATAGACGAGGATGGCCGGATAATAGAGGTTTAAAAACAGGTCTTTCAAGGTATGGAAGTTAATGTAACGGAATAGAAAAATAAGCAAACCTACTGATATCGCAACTGAAACAATAAAGCTTATAATATTTTTTCTGGTTTGCGGCCTGTTCTCAATAGACATCGACATACCGATCCTTACTGAATCCCCGCGTGACCTGGAAGGCACCCGTGCCGTCCGCATTGATTCCCCAGAGATGCCACGGGGCTCCCCAGTGTTTCACCGATTTCGAGAAGTAAACTCGCCTACCATCACGGGACCATGCGGGATAATACTCCCAGTGAGCCGGATCCTTCGTAAGGGAGTGAATTCCAGTCCCATCCGGACGCATTAAAAAGATATCACTCTTTCCATGACTTTCCGAGACAAAGGCAACCCATTTCCCATCCGGAGAGACATGGGGACGGCAATTTCCCCTCTTGTTTGTCAGCTTGGTAATCTTTTTCGTTTCCATATCCAATTTATAGATATGCCACCCCAAACCACGATTTCCCGTAAACACAATAGTTTTACCGTCAGGGAAGCAGTCGGGAAGAGTATTGGTTCCCATCGTATCCGTGAGTCTCACAAGCTTTTTTGTCTTCAAATTATAAATGACCAGCTCTGATTTTCCCCAAATGTCTGCGGCAAAAACCACCCGCTTTCCATCAGGGTACCAAGCGGGGTAATAAGTGTTCTTATCTTTCAAATCAACCGCGGTAACCGATTTGCCTTCCTTGAGTAAATAGAGATTCAGCTTCCATGTTTTACCCGGCTTCGTCATGTATAAAACCTTGGTTCCGTCGGGGGAAAAAACGGGATACTCATCAGGGATGGTATTATCCGTCAGCTTCTTGATCCCTTTCGCCGTCAGCAGATAGATCTCCGTGTCCCCGTCCACGTCCGATTGGAACACCAGCTTATCATGGAAATTGGGGGGCAATGAAAAATGGATGATCCCGAAAACCCTCGATAGGGCGGGCAACACCGCTTCCGCATAGACTTCGGCCAGTTTTCGGGTGCCTGTTTCATTGGGATGGATTCCATCCTTATCATACCATTCCGGATGGCCCTTAAATGCCTTGTATACGTCCACCCATGTACACCCCAGCCTCCGCGCCAGACGAACAATAAAGGGATTGATCTCCTTGGAAACCCTCGCGCGTGAGGTCCAGTCGAAATACCCTGAAACATCCTTCAAAACCGGGGGAATCGTGGCAATGAAGATCCGGGCCTTTGGATGTTTTTGACGTATAAGACCCACAATCTGCTCCATATTTTTCTCAAAGGTTCGGGTATCCGTGTGATCGTGGTCGATACGCACATCGTTCGTGCCAAGCTGAATTAGAACCACATCGACCCGTCCCTCCAGGACCTCTGGATTCGCTCTCAGATATTTGAGATACTCTCCGCTCGTGTCACCGGAACGGCCGAGATTCTTTACACAAATATCCTTGAATCCCTTCTCCCTTAGAACTTCCCGAAGCCTCTCCGGATAACCACCGGCCGTAATACTGTCCCCCATACAAAGGATGGTGAGATAGCCTGCCTTGCATGGATTGACGCTACGGTGTTTTTTCGCCCAGAAAGTGTATCCCGCCCCTACGATGCCAAGAAAGAGGAAGATGCAAAAGGCGAAGATAAGTTTCTTTTTCATCGCTCGAGCCAGCGTTTCAGCTTTCCATAGCCAACGAAATTCTCGGACAGGTAGGTCTTGAGATTACTGGTAGGTACACCCAAAAAGGTCTTTCGAAAGATCATATCGCACTTCTCACAAGGTTCAACACCCTGATAATTTCTCTCCTTCATCTGCCGTCGCAACTCCACCAAAGGTTCCCCGTGCCAGATCTCTTCCAGGGTTTGGGTATTGAAATCCCCTATTTTCAACTTCCCGAAAAAATCCTGAGGACAGGGGTAAACGGTTCCGTCATAAAAAATCACCAAAGCATACCACGGGAAGGTGCAAGGAACAAAATAGCTGGGATTCCCGATCATCGATTCTTCCCCCTCTACCTCGAATTCACCGCTCCAGTTGTGGGGTTCCTTCACGATAAAACGATTCAGTCCCAGCTTCATCAGGGGAGCCTTGAAGGCCTCGATCTGCTCCTTTGTTCCTTGGGAGAAATTGATGACCTCGAAGATGGTATAAGGTGTTTCATACCCCTCTTTTTGCTTGATCTCCAAGAATCGTTTGATGTTGTTCAGGGTCTTTTCGAAGTCCGCCCCGCGGCGGATCTTCTCGTAAGTCTCCGCGTCGTATCCATCGAAGGAAAAAGAGATTAGGTCGAGACCCGCCTCGATGAGGTCCCTTGACCTCTCTTCATCCAGGAGCGTGGCATTGGTGTGGAGCCGGGTGTAAATCCCCGCCCCTTTCGCAATCCTCACCATCCGGGAAAGCTCGGGATGAAGGAGGGACTCTCCCGTGTGATGCAAGTTGGCGTCATAGACGACCCCCCGCACCTGGTCGATGATTTTCTCATACAGGGCCATGTCCATGAATCCCCGCCTCTTGATTTTGTCCGAGCTGTTGGGACACATGACACACCGGAGATTGCACCGATTCGTCGGTTCGATCCAGAGGCGAATCGGAGGATAGGATGGCCGTAACACCCCTTTCCGATACGCCCAATACATCTTCATCAAAGTCTTATACTGATCCAGTTTCTTCATTTATTCCCATCCTCAACATCACAACACTTCAAGCTTTCCGCTTCGAGCTTCGAGCTTTGAACTTCGAATTCCCGACACTTTAACGCCCTACAGGTTTTCACCTTTTACCCTTCACCTCTTACCTTTTGCCTCTCGCCTTTCCCCTACTACCTATTACCTTTTTCCTTACATATCTCCACCCCAACATCCACACGTGCTTGAAATCTTCCCACGACCGCACGTTCCTCAAAACCTCTGGAAGCTTCTTCCAGGGGGAGATACCCTGATACTGCGCCCACTGAAGGGTCAGATCCGACAGTTCGTCCCAACTCAATCGGTCGATGAAAATAGGGGATTCCCCGTGGGCGGCACTGAACTGATTGGGAACCGGCTGGTCGTCCCGGGACCAGGAAAAATCCTCGGGAAGAATTCCCCGTTCGCGTGCTACCTCCTCGATACGCGTCCCCGGATAGATGCGCAGTAAGCTCATGGAGGCAATCCCACCCACCTTTTTCATGAAGTTTAGGGTCTCTTCGGCATCTTCCCGCGTCTCATCGGGAAAGCTGATAATATATCCAGGATTCTTCTCGATTCCCAAATCGTCCAGCCACTTAGATACGTTTTCCACCTGTTCCAGTGTAATCTGTTTCTGGCAAACCTCATCCAAGATCCTCGGCGATCCCGATTCCACACCAAAAAAGACCTTAAAACAACCCGCGTCCCGCATCTTCTTCAACAGGTCATAATTGACGGTGTCCACCCGAATGGAACAGGTAAAGGCAATATCCAGTTTCCGCTCCATGATCCCATCACAGATGGCCTCAACGCGGCGTTTGTTCATGGTAAAGGTATCGTCATAAAACCAAACCGCCTTGACCTTCGGCTGCTTCTGAAGGATGTCTTCCAATTCGGCCAACACATTTTCCGGAGACCGGTGCCGCCAGCGCCGTCCCGAAAGCTTACTTGTGGCACAGAAAGAACAGTGGAAGGGACAACCACGGCTGGTGATGATGTGGGCGGCCGGCAGGCTCCCCTTGCCCGGCACATCAAGTCGAAAGTCATACCGGTCCATATCCATCAAATGCCGGGCCGGAAACGGCAAGGCATCCAGATCGGCGGGTAGCTCCGCGGGAAGGTTGTGTATGATCTCCCCGTTCTTTCGATAACTGATCCCACGAATGCCGGAGAGATCCTTCCCTTCCCATAAGGCGTAACAGAGCTCCAGGAAGGTGTATTCCGCCTCTCCTCGCACCACCACGTCGATCTCGGGCTGAAAGCGCATGGTATCGTCCGCCGTAAGGGAAACATGCGGTCCTCCCATCGTGATGGGAACCTCCTTCTCCAGAACTTCCCGCGCGATCCGCGCCGTTTGGAATGCCTCATAACGAAACTCCGTCAATGAGGTGATCCCGACGATATCCGGTGAAATCTCTTTGATCCTCTTTTTGAGTTTCCGCCAGGAAAGATGCTCCACCGCCGCGTCCAGAATCTCCACGGGAATCCCGTCCCGCTCCAGCATGGCGGCAAGATAGATCAAGCCCAGGGCCGGAAGGGGTTCCTTCGATGAAAATCCCTTGGGGGGAAAGATGAGAAGAACCTTTGGAAGACTAATGAGTGAAACCTCCTTCTTGCGCAAAATGATCTTTCCACAGCCGGAACACCAGAAGTCCCCAGAGACGATGGCTATGATTCGCTTCCCCGTTCACATGCTCCTGGATCAAGCGGTTCACCGTCTCCCACCGGAAAATCCCCTCTTCCCTGACGGAACGCTCATCCAGCGTGTCCATCAGAAACTCCTTCATGGGACCCTTTAGCCAGTTCTTGATGGGTATGCTAAATCCCTGCTTGGGACGTTGAAGAATCTCCTCGGGCAGGTAAGGGGTCATGGCCTTCTTGAAGATATACTTTGTCTCCTTCATCCCGCGGAGTTTGAGGTCGCCGGGGAGGGAGAAGGCCCATTCCACCACCTTGTGATCCAGGATGGGAACCCTTACCTCCAGTGAGGTGGCCATGCTCATCCGGTCCACCTTGGGCAGGATATTATCGGTCAGATACGTCTTGACATCCGTGTAAAGAAGCCGATTCAAGGCATCTTTTCCAGGGTAGCTTTCCATGATCCTCATTATACAGGCCTGGGTCTCCTTCGACAACGCCTCGGCCGCATCTCCCTGATAGAGCGACTGTTTCTGGTCATCATCCCAGAAGGTCATCCAACGAACATGGCCTAAAGCCTCCGGCAGGGCTATCCCCTCGAAGAAGCGGCTCAGATAATTGGCCATCCCCTTCTTCTTCTCCGTGACAGGAATAGCCGATGCTAATGCCTTACTGGCCTTCCTTCTCATCCCTTCGGGAACGACACTTAGATATCTCGCCAGCCGTTCCGCCACGTAGGTTTCGTATCCGGCAAAAAGCTCGTCCCCTCCGTCTCCGGAAAGGATAACGGTCACATATTCACGTGCCATCTTGGAGACGAGATAAGTAGGAAAGATGGAAAAATCTCCGATGGGATCGTCCATGTGGTGAATGAGCTTCGGCAACAGATCCAGAACATCCGGCTGAATGACGAACTCTGTGTGCTCTGTTCTATACCGTTTCCGGACCATCTCCACATATCTCCCCTCGTCATAGGTCCGGTCTTCAAATCGGATGGAAAAGCTCCGGATGGGGAGATCCGAGGCCTGGCTCATCATGGCCACCACACTGCTGGAATCGACCCCACCGCTCAGAAAAACGCCAAGGGGAACATCGCTGATCATCCGCATCCGGACGGATTCCTCCAACACCTCCACCAGTTCTTGCTTCAGGGCCTCCTCTTTTAGGTCCCGGCGCGTTTCCCCCGGCACCTCCCAATAACGCTCCACACGGATGGTGCCCTTCTCGTAAATCATGGCGTGCCCCGGCGGGAGCTTCCGGATTCCCTTGAAAAGGGTCATGGGGCTGAAGATGTACTCGTGGGTCAGGAAGGCATCCAGGGCCTGAAGATCAAGGGAAAGATCTAACCCCTCCCCGAAGGCAAGAATCGCCTTGATCTCGGAGGCAAAGATCAGGCCTTTCGCTGTTGAAGCGTAATAAAGCGGCTTGATCCCAACACGGTCTCTCGCCAGGAACAGGCGTTGACGTTTCTTATCGAGAAAGGCGAAGGCGAACATCCCCCGCAGCTTTTCACAAAGTCCTTCCGGATCCTCTTCATAGAGATGCAGAAGAACCTCCGTGTCGCTCCTGGACCGAAAGGTGTGTCCTTTTCCCTTCAGCTCGGGAATAAAATCCTGGAAGTTGTAAACCTCTCCGTTATAGGTGATCCAGAGAGACCCATCCTCGTTGCTCATGGGCTGATGCCCCGCGGGGGAGAGATCGATGATGGAAAGCCGGCGATGTCCCAAACCCACGATCCCCGCATCCCCATCCAGGGGAAAGAGCCGGGCCTCACCATCATCCGGGCCCCGGTGACGCAGCAAGGCCGTCATCCTCTCCAGGCGTTCCTGAAGAACCTCCCTCGACTCATGATGGGTTGTGAAAAAACCGCAGATTCCGCACATGTCACACCTACTTCTTCCGTTTCCCGCGATAGGAGATAAAACAGCATCCCTCGCACCCGGGAAAGATCTCCGCCTCCCGCAATTTTCGGCGAAACTCCCGAAAAACAGGACCGTTCCACGCCTCGTCGAAAGACTTCTCCAGAAGATTCCCGCAGTTGATACTGTAACAGGGAAAAAGGTTCCCCGTCGGACCGATATGGGCCGTGGACCACGGCACGTAGCACCCGTAATCCTCGATGTGAACCGCATTTTGGTAACGCTTTACGATCTCCTCCGGCGGTAGGATGGGGTTGAACCGGATTTCGAACGGAACCTTTTTGCGCCGTTCCTCAATCTTCGCAAGCTGCGTCCTCAGGGCGTCAATCTTGGTAAACCTGACCGGCGGCGGGGGCGTCTGGTAAGCCTCTTCCGGAACATCCTCGATCCCGTAGGAGGAATCCTGGGTATTAACGATCTGGAATGTGCAGAAATCCGCCCCCATCTCTTCGGCCAAATCCACCAGCTTGTCCATCTGCTCCACGTTCTCATCGGTAATAACCGACTTGATGTCGAGAAGCGGGAGAGACTTTCCCCACTTCTTCCTCTCCTCCCTAAATTTCAAGAGATTCGCCCGAACCTTGTCAAAGGCCCCTTTCACCCGCACCACCGCGTCATGGACCTCCCCGATCCCCTGCACGGAAACACCCACAAGGATCAATCCTTTTTGAAAAACCCGTTTCGGCGCGAGAGCCAAAAGCTGGCTGATCTTCTCGTCGTTCAGCAACACCCCGTTCGTAATCACATTGATACGATGGTTCCGAGAGGCATGATGCATCAGGTCGATGATATCCCTCCTGACAAACGGCTCCCCTCCCGTAAAGGTAATCAAGGTCCGGGAGGGAATCTTATGGAGAATGAGCTTCAGCTCGTTCGTGCTCAAGTCCTTCTCCCGCAACTCCGCCTCTCGCTCCACGATCATGCACATGGCGCACCGGAGATTACAACGATGGGTCACCATAAGGGCGACTCGAAGGGGCGTAAAGGCCCGTCCACTCTTAACGAAATGATAGGGAACCAGCGCCGTTGAAAGGTCTATTAAGTGATAAAGCCTTCCCAGATATCCCATTAATGCTTCTCCTTAAGAATTTCTTGAATCTTCCCAAACAAGGTCTTCATCTTTTCCATATAAGCCGCATTGCTGTAGCTCGCCTCTGCCACGCTCTTCGCCCTCATGGCCCGCTGCTCGGCTGCCTCCGGATTATTCAAGGCCTCCAGGACACCTGCGGCGAACTCTTCAGGGGACAACTCGGTCAAAAAGGCCGTTTCATCACTCAGAACCTGCGTGTGAGTCAGGTGTCGGGTCGCGACAATCGGCCTTCCCGATTTCATGTAGCTGTAAATCTTCAAAGGCGTATTGACTCCCTGCTTCCTGACGGAAACCAACAGGGTGCAGGCCTCAATGTAACACGGGATCTCTTCAGGGGGAAGATTCCCGGTAAAGTGGATATTTTTCTGTATGCCCCGCTCATCTACAAGCCGGCGAACCTCTTCAACCTGCGCCGGACTTCCCCCCACGAGGACAAAATGAACATCCGGTCTCTTCTCCAACACCCCCGCCGCCGCCTCAACCAATATATCCAGCCCCTGATACGCTTCGAATGTTCCCGCGTACAGGACCATAGGGGCATCTCCAATCCCCAAGCCTCCACGGATTTTCGCCGCTTTTTCGGCCTCACAAGACACCTTCTCCTGATCCGTGTAGGTATTCTCTATCAACAACGGTTCCTTATCCGGCACCACAGACTTTACCACGTCACTCAAATGGGGACAGATCGTGATGATGATATCAGAATTCCGCAGCGTAAGACGCTCCAGCCATGTGAACACCCTAACCACAAATCGGTTCTTGGTATATTCAAAGTTTTCGAACTGCTCCGGCAGGCTCGAATGCATGTCATACACGTGGGGAAGCCGCCATATCTTTCTCGCCAAGACCCCGATGAGACATCCCTCCTCGTGTGTGTGGATGAAATCGTAGCGTCCCCGGATCAGCATCCAGATGGCCCGGAAAAAGAGGAAGAAATCGAGATAAATCTTGGTTAGGGAAGGACCGACCGGGACATTTTTCACACCCGGTGGGCGGAAACTCCGATGGATCGTGAGGCCGGGAATCTCCTTATCTTCTCCGATGGGATAAGCCAACAGGTCCACCTGAAGCCCCATAGACGAATAGGCCTTGATCCTGTAATACTCGCTGAACGGCGTTCCCCTCGGCTGAAAAAATGGCTCCGGGGCAATCATCAAGACCCGGAGGCCATTTGTTGTTTTTCTTTCTTCCATTTATCATTCCTACCCACCTCATCATGCAGGCGGGAAATCCATTAGAAATTAAGGGGATTTTATATCACGGACCAGATATTCTTGCAACCTCGACACGATCGACCCAGAGGATCCCCCTCCCCTGGTAATAGACGGGAAACCGCATGATGGACGGACGCTTCAACACGAATCTCAGAGAGAAGCTCACCACCTTTCCGGTGGAACCAAAATCTCCCAAGGCCACCCTCTTTTCCGCAAGCACCTCTCTCTGATGGCCACGTGCCACGCGCAGGATGGCCATGGGTAACTCGGGCCGTTCGCTTCCCTCCACAGCCAGGTAAAACGTCGCCGTGTAACGTCCCGACATCAACCGATGCAGGGGGCCACCCACGCCCCGGTCGTTGAGAACCTCCGGCGAAAAACGCACCCCCATCCCGCTTCCATCCGGAAGGGGACGAGTCGGGGCCAGGTGGAACAGATCCTCCGCCTGGAAAACCGCGGGGCCCTCCCCTTTCCCCCTGAACGCGATGAAGACGTAATCGAGGCAAAGAGAGGCCTTACCGTTGGAATAGACGACACACTCGATCTTCTGGGCACTGGGAACGTGAAAGGCAAATCGGATGTCCGAATATTCACCACCCTTCAGGTCTTCCGGGGAAATCTCCCTTTTCGTCAAGGTCACCCGCCGGTGACGGCCGGTCACCAGAAGGGCCGCCAGGGCCTCCTCCCCATTGCACTCCTTCCCATTGGCCAATTTTATCCGGGCCACCCCCTCGTACCATCCGCGGGGAAAGAACCGTTTCTGGTTACCCATCATCATTCCCCGCTTCTCCGACTCAGAAACCAGGAGGGCCTTGCCCGCCGAAGCCTTGGGGTCCGAAACAACCTTCCCAATGAGGTGCCGGCTCCGTTCTGCCTCCCAGAGCACCCCCACCGGGGAATCGATCGCCTCCAGGGCATCTGGCTCGAGCGGACGATCCAAACCCGCTTCATCGACCCGGAAAAGAAACTTGTCATCCGATGTGCGAATCTCCTTCAGAAACGGCAGCGTCCGCAGCCGCTTCAGCGTCATCCATGATGGAAACGGGCAGATCTTATAGGGATAGGCGTTTGCGTGAAACGTTACGTACTTGACACGGAGCCGTCGGAGCATCGCCCTCGCCTTCTCACTCGGCTCCCCCACGTCCATGGGATAAAGCCCATAAAAGACCTCATCCACATAGTCTTTCGCCACCACCGGAGAATACCCGTTGACCATGGGGTACCGGTATCGGGTCACGTAATACTGATAGAGGGTAGACCAGGCGGAATCCCCCGGCCAGACGGGAAGCTCCAGAAGGGTTCGGGGCGGCATCCCCTCCTTTTCCATCCCGTCATAGACGGTTGCCCCCCGTTCCAGGAGGCAGAGCCCCAAAGGGCGGGGAGGAAGATAATCAACCACGATACCAACGGCGGCAAGCAGGGCCAGCCCCCACTTCCACCCGTCCCTCTTCAAGGGCAGGCGGTCCAAACCCCATGCCACGCAAAAAGCCATAGCGGCATAGGCAATGAAGATAATCCTCCCCGGAACACGTGGATACTTGAAATAGGGAATCACCTTGTAGAAGAAGGCGTAGAGGGGAACCTGCGGCACCGACAACCCGAGGGAAAGGAAGGTGAAAAAGAGAAACGACCCGAGCCAGAAAGCCGCTTGCCCGTCACCCTTTCCCTCCCTACGGCGGTGCCAAACAAACACGCCACCGCACAGAAGCACCAGCGCCAAGGCCACCATCCCCAGGTAGAGCATCGACTCCCCCTGATAGTTGGTCCTCCGAAGCAGATCTCCCCAATGGGGAGAGAAATAGCGAACCTCGGCCAGACGCCGCCCCCGCTCGGCAATCGTCCCCCCAAGGACGAATTTCTTGATGGCTATGACGATCCCCCCCGACAAGATAACCAGCGGAAGAAGCGGAAGAAACCGCCCAATGGCCCTTCGCACCACGGAACCTTCCAAGCCAACCCCTATCAAGTCTCTCCAAAAGCGGACAAAATTTATCCCGACCAGGATCACGACTATAGCGAAAAGGAGGTGTCCATACTGGGGAATGGGAAGCCAAAACTTCACGGGATAGAGAATCAACAAGGCAAGGGGGAGAAAGAGGGAGGCGAGTCGCCTGCTCACGGTCCCCGCGTCAGTGCGGGTCACGCCCGCCACGATTCCGGCAAGGGCACGGAAGAGAAAGCAGGCCCCCACGGCAAAGACCGGAACGAGAAATGGATAGGTCGTGTGGTAGGGCCATCCCTTCTGAAAGGCGAAAACGGCCACGCCGACCCCGAGTCCAGCTCCCTCAAGGAGGAAAAGAAGGGTTCCGTCTCCCCCTCCCGTTCCCTCCTCCTCGGGGACCACGATCCTTTTCAGCAGGAAGAGGCCGTAGGGAACAAGAAAGAGGACCGTGTAATAAAACATGTGATATTCCGTCCACGCCATCAAAATCAGCGTAATCCCCACGAGGATCGGATACCGCTTCTTCGAAGACCGCACCATCCCCTCGGCGAAGTAAAGCAGCATGGGAAAGGAAAAATAGAAAAGCCCGTTGATGTGGCCGCACATCTGGCTGAGCCGGTGGGGCGCCAGCGCAACGACCATCCCCCCCACTACCGCGGGAAAGAAAGAAATCCCCGTCCTTCGCAGCCACAGAAAGGTGAATCCTCCCGCCAAAACAAACGAGAGGAGAAAAACCAGGTTGAAGGCAATCACATCTCCAAGGGGAGAAAAGGCGGCAAAAAGAAAGGAAAAGAGGGCGATCTGGGGGTTGAAGAACCGTTTTCCCCAGTAATAGAACTGGTAGGGATCGGAAAAGGGATTCCGAAAATGGGTTAAGTTATCCTTGAGCAGCCAGAAATTGTAGTAGAGGTTGAGATGATCCCCCATGTTCATCCGCTGCACCTCGTATCCCGGTACGGGAAAGCGGATGTAAGGGATCGAGCGGTCGAAATGGCGGATCAGAGGGACATTGTAAATCCCTCCGAGGAGAAAAAAGAATAAAAAAACCGCGAGGATTCGCCACTTTTTATCGATTCCGCTTGTCACATGGTGAAAATACCCACCTACTCATGGATTGTCAATGGACAAACCCCCAGGGAGATTCCCGCTTTCAGGGAATCAATCAGACAACGCCAATTCAACCGCCTTCATGGCGTGGAGTTTCGTCGTATCGAACAAAGGAACCCGGGTATGTTCCTGCTTGACCAGAAGGGCAATCTCCGTGCAACCCAGGATCACCCCCTCCGCCCCCTTCTGTTGAAGGGCATCGATGATTCTCAAATACTCGTTTCGAGAGGCATCCTCAATCCTCCCCAGGCAAAGCTCGTCGTAAATAACTTTGTGAACCAGGTTCCTGTCGGATTCATCCGGAATCAACACCTTCAACCCGAATTTGTCCTCAAGTCTTCCCTTGTAAAAATCCTCCTCCATCGTGAACTTCGTTCCGAGAATCCCGACCGTCTTCACACCTTTCGACACAACGGCCTCAGCCGTGGCATCTGCGATATGAACGAGGGGGATATGGAGGCGGGCTTCTATCTCGGGGGCGATTTTATGCATCGTGTTGGTGCAGATCAAAAGGAAGTCCGCGCCGCATCTCTCGATTCCCTCCGCGGCCTCCCCCAAGATCTCGGCTGTTTTCGACCAGTCACCCAGGTGCTGGAGCTGTTCAATCTCATCGAAATCGACACTATAAAGGCAGAGTTTGGCGGAATGATGTCCTCCCAATCGACGATGAACCTCCTCGTTGATCAACGTGTAATACGTCGTCGTGGATTCCCAGCTCATCCCGCCCAACAACCCTATGGTTTTCATTATTTTTACCTCTTACCTCTCGCGCCTCTAACCTTTTACTTTCTACTTTTCACCTTTCACCAATTATCACGCCTTTTCCTTCAAGATATCCCGAATTTCGGTCAGAAGTATTTCCTCTTTCGGAGGCTCCGGCGGCGCGGCGGGTGCCTCCTCTTCCTTCCGCTTCATGGCGTTGATTCCCTTAATAAGCATGAAAATAGCAAAGGCGACGATAACGAAATCGATCACCGTCTGAATAAATATGCCATATTTCACGACCACGGCCGGGGATTTACCAACCGCTTCTTTCAAGACAAACGACAGATCGGAAAAATTCACACCACCCATGAGCATGCCAATCGGCGGCATCAGGACATCCTTCACAAACGAAGACACGATCTTCCCGAAAGCCGCGCCGATGACGATACCAACGGCCATGTCCACAACGTTCCCTTTCATGGCAAACTCTTTGAATTCCTTCATCATTCCCATTGGCCCCTCCTCAGTCTAAAGTTAACATTTTACCCACCATTACTGTCCGTAATTTCTACCACTTCCGCCAATTTCCGTCAATGATAACCAGTAATCATTTCTAATATATTTGAGAAAATCGATTTCTTCTTTAGTTGACACTTTTTGTGAGGTCTGTTATTTCGCCATTAAGGAAATGGAACACAATTCTATCATCACGTTTCTAACGGATTTTGGCACAAAAGATCCTTATGTGGGGATTATGAAAGGGGTCGTATTAGGTATTACACCGAACTGCCATCTCATCGACCTCACCCACCAGGTCAGGCCCCAAAACATCCTCCAGGCCAGCTATCTCCTGTCCGTAAGCTATCCCTATTTCCCCAAAGGAACGTTCTTTGTCTGTGTCATCGACCCCGGCGTGGGAACCCAGCGAAAGGCCGTGCTCGTGAAAGCCGAGGGATACCACTTTATCGGCCCGGACAACGGCCTTTTCGGTTTTCTGAACAACACACCCCCAAAAACCATCGTTCACCTTCAAAACGAGAAATATTTCATGCGTCCTGTCAGCAAAACCTTCCACGGGCGTGATATCTTCGCCCCGGTCGCGGCACACCTCGCCACAAAGGGTGAAAAAATCATCCCTGACTTGGGACCCACGTTGACTCATCTCGTCGAGATTGAACGGTTTAACCCCATTGAAAAGCCCGACTCTATCGAAGGCACCATCGTTCATATCGACCGCTTCGGAAACCTCATCTCCAATATCCACAGCAGATTCCTCAAAGGCCTCACGCCGTCCGACATGACAATCCGTTTCAGGAGAGACGACATCCCCCTCGTCACTACCTTCGCCGAGGCTCCTGAAGGCGTTCCCGGCGCCCTGATCGGGTCATCCTCTCATCTGGAAATATTTGTCAGGAACGGCAGTGCGGAAAAAACCCTCAATGCAAAAATAGGAGAAGCCATCCATGTCCTCAAACATCACGGATAAGGCCCTCAACATCCCCTCTTTCATTGTCATGGACGTCCTGGAACGCGCCCGTGTCCTCGAGGGGCAAGGTATCGACATCATCCATATGGAGGTTGGTGAACCTGACTTTGACACGCCGGACTGTATCGTCCAGGCAGGATGCCAAGCCTTGAAAGAAGGCAAGACCCACTATACGCACAGTCAGGGACTCCTTCTGCTCCGAGAAGCCATCTGCGAAGATTATCATAAGCGCTACGGCGTCTCTTTCGACCCGGATCAGGTCATCGTCACCATGGGAACTTCCCCTGCCCTTCTCATGCTCTTTGCCGCCATGCTCGACAAGGATGACGAGATCATCATGACCAACCCCTATTACCCCTGCTACGCTAACATGGTCAAATTCCTTGGGGGGGTCCCTCGACTCGTCCCGGTCACACCGGAGGAGAGCTTTCATCTAACCCCGGAAAAAATTAAACCTTTCCTTTCAAGAAAAACCAAGGCCATTCTCATCAATTCCCCTGCCAATCCCACGGGGATGTGCATGGACCCGGAAGTGATGGAAGAAATCGTGGGAATCGGGGTTCCCATCATCTCCGACGAAATCTATCATGGGATTCGCTATGAGGGGAAAGATCACTCCTTTCTTGAATTTCAGCAGGAAGCATTCGTCATCAATGGATTCTCCAAACGTTACGCCATGACGGGATGGCGCCTGGGGTATTTGGTTGTCCCGAAAAACTGGATCAGACCCCTGCAGAAAATGCAGCAGAACTTTTTCATCTCCGCCTCTGACTTCGCTCAATGGGCAGGACTCGCCGCCCTCCGGGAGGCTCAACCCGACGTGGACCGCATGGTTCAAACCTACCGGGAACGTCGGGACTATCTCTACACGGCCCTCAACAACCTCGGGTTCAAGATCTACGATCTTCCCCAGGGGGCCTTTTATCTCTTCGCCGACTGCCGGGAGTTCTCAGAAAACGCTTACACATTCGCCTTCGACATCCTGGAACATGCCCATGTGGGCATCACACCGGGAATCGATTTCGGCCCCATGGGAGAGGGCTACGTCCGCTTTTCCTACGCCAATTCTCTCGAAAACATCAAAGAAGGCGTAAAAAGGATCCGCGAATACCTCAAAAATTCTTAAGGCAACACCACAAACCAAACAAACCCAATAAACGAGACAAACCAGACAACCAGATAAACGAAACAAACACAATAATCCCACCTACGAATTCAACCGCGTTTTATTGTTTATATCTCGTTTCCGTGGTATATAAAGAACGGGATTCTAATTAATTAGGGGAAACGACTTGGATCAGTTGAAGGGTAAAAAAATACTCATTGCCGTCACAGGCGGTATTGCCGCCTATAAAATACCTGAGCTTACCCGTCTATTTATCAAAGCCGGATGTGACGTTCAGGTGGCACTGACAGAAAACGCAGTCCGCTTCGTCCAGCCCCTTACCCTGGAAACCTTGACTCATCATCCTGTTCTGATGGATGACTTCATCCTCCTGGACGAAGGGGGGATTCCTCACATCGAGGCGACAGCCTGGTGCGACATCCTAATCGTGGCCCCCGCCACGGGAAACGTCATTGGGAAAGCGGCCGCGGGGATAGCGGACGATATTGTCAGCACCCTTCTTCTGGCCGCGTCGAGGAAACCGGTGCTGTTCGCTCCGGCCATGAACTCACGTATGTATCTAAATCCCGTAGTCAAGCGGAATATCGCGCTTCTGCGGGAGATGGGATACCACTTCATCGGCCCCGACGAGGGCGAGATGGCCTGTGGCGAGGAAGGCATCGGACGCCTCTCCGACCTGACCTGCATCGTGGAAAAGGTCAAAGACATCTTTACGGTAAAAGACCTTCAAGACCTTACAATCCTCATTTCAGCCGGCCCCACTCAAGAGCCCATCGACCCCGTCCGCTTCATTACCAACCGCTCCAGCGGTAAGATGGGATACGCCATCGCCAACGCGGCCAAACGCCGGGGCGGGCGAGTGATCCTCGTCAGCGGGCCCACACGCCTTTCCGTTCCCAAAGAGGGTATCACCCTGATCCGCGTGAAAACGGCCTTGGACATGGAAAGGGAAATCCTGGAACACTTCCCCTACTCCGACATCGTCATCATGGCCGCGGCTGTGGCCGACTACCGGACGGACAAACCCTTTCCGCAAAAACTGAAAAAATCCGACAAGTCCTTCAAACTGGAACTCGTTCGGAACCCTGACATCCTCCAGGCCCTGGGCACCCAGAAGACCCATCAGATCCTGGTGGGATTCGCCGCGGAAACAGAAAAATTCGAGAAAAACGCCATCCAGAAAATCAAGGATAAAAACCTCGATCTCATCGTGGTCAACGACGTGAGCCAGCCCGACGCGGGCTTCGAGGTGGACACCAATCGGATTATGCTGATCGACCGCTTCAACAAGATAAGGAAGTTCCCCCTACAGAGTAAGGAAGATGCGGCCGATACCATCTTAGACAAGATCTTAAAAATCAAGAGAAAGGTAGCAGGATAATGGCAGCAAAAAAGAAACCGAAGGAAATAGAAAAGACACTGAAGCTGAGCCCCAAACCCGTATGGGATGTTCTGACCCAAAAGGAACGTAAGACGGCCCTCGACTTTTCCAAAGGCTACAAAAAATTTCTGGACGCCGCCCGGACGGAACGTGAAGCGGTTCGGGAAATCGTCACCATGGCGAAGGCGAAAGGTTTCTCTGAAACTCCTTCAAAAAAACCCTTGAAGTATCTGAAAATAAACAGGGAAAAAAGCATAGCACTCGCGGTCATAGGTAAAAAACCTCTGACAGAGGGCTTTCGCATCGTCACCTCCCACATCGACGCGCCGAGGCTCGACCTGAAGCAGAATCCCCTCTACGAAGACGTGGATCTCGCGCTTCTTCGGACCCACTATTACGGAGGTATCAAGAAATACCAGTGGGTCGCCATACCCCTGGCCATTCACGGCACCATCATCAAGAAGGACGGAACCAAGCTGAACCTGGTCCTTGGAGAGGACGACAAGGATCCCGTCTTCACCATCTGCGATCTCCTCCCCCACCTCTCCCATAAAACGCAGGACACAAAGAAACTCCGCGACGCTATCGTGGGAGAAAAGCTCACCATCTTGGTAGGCAGCATCCCCTTTCCGGATGAAGAGGCAAAAGAGCGCTTCAAGCTCAACATCCTTGACATCCTCAACAAGCGCTGGGGACTGGTGGAAGAGGATTTCCTGAGTGCCGAGATCGAAGTAGTGCCGGCCTTCAAGACACGGGACGTGGGTTTCGATGAAAGCCTGATCGGGGGATACGGACAGGACGACCGGGTCTGCGCCTATTGCAGTCTTCAGGCCATCCTCTCCGTCGAAAAACAGCCCGAATGGACTTCCATCGCCCTCTTCCTGGACAAAGAAGAAATAGGAAGCGACGGAAACACGGGGGCCAAATCCACCTTTCTCGAACTGGTCGTCAGCGACCTGTTCCGACTCCAGAAAAAGAATCCCACCAGTGAGGCCCTGCGCCAGGCCCTGTTCAACGCCAAGGCACTCTCCGCCGACGTCAATGGAGCCATCAACCCTAACTACCAAGACGTCCACGAGAAACAGAATGCCGCCAGGTTGGGATACGGCGTCTGCGTCACGAAATTCACGGGCTCGGGCGGAAAATACAACGCCAACGACGCCAGCGCCGAATACGTGGGCGAGATCCGACGTCTCTTCAACGAAAACGGCGTCGTCTGGCAGATGGCGGAACTGGGCAAGGTGGACGAAGGCGGCGGCGGTACCATTGCCAAATACCTTGCCGAGTACGGTATGGACATGATCGACTGCGGCACGGTTCTTTTGGGCATGCATTCTCCCTTCGAAATCTCAAGCAAAATGGACGTGTATGAAACATTCAAGGCATACAAGGTGTTTTATATAGGTTAAATGAGGTTAAAGGCTTACCCCGTGAAGTTGGCAAAGCCACCGCGAAGCGGACTTCACTGGGGTTAAGGGTTAGAGGTTAGAGGTAAAAACCTTACCCTTTAAATATTGATTCCTTGTTACACATGATTATATTTTTCACGGGAGTGTTAAGATGTCTGCGAAATACCAGCGAGACAACCGAACCCTGATATGGTTAAACCGCGAGATCGACTCGCTGATGCGGCGGATGTTCGAGCTTTTAAACAAGGGAGAAGAGGAGCAGCTCATCGAGCTGCCTCTTGATATTTTTGAGACAAAAGACGCGCTGGTAGTCATCGCGGACCTTCCCGGCGTAACGAAAGACAACATCGATATCATCGCGCACGGACAGTGGATTGTCCTGGCAGGAAAGAAGGAAAACACGCAGGACGATATCGAAGGCAAAATCCTGTATCACAGGATAGAAAGGCGGTTCGGGAAATTCATACGGAAAATCAACATTCCGGAACGATACGATCCGGATGGCACAAAGGCCGAAATGCGGAAAGGAACACTGATCCTCACGATCCCACTGAAACAGAACGTCCCCCATCATATTGCCATCACTAAGGAAGAGGAGGAAGAAACCCATTGAGCACCAAAGAATCTGAACAGATCCACAACACAGAACCGGAAGAAGAAAAGAACCGTGCTGAAGAGGTAACGGAAGAGGAGTCCCCTAACCTCTCCCAGCAGAGCGATACAAAGGCCGAAAATACGGCGGAACCGGAAGAGTCGGACGATTCACAACCCTCTGAACCGGCCAGCAATACCTCCAGCCCCGATGAAGAGTCTCCCAAAGAAGAGATAAAGACGGAAATTCCCGATATCCTGCCCCTGCTTCCGGTTCGGGATATTGTCATCTATCCCTACATGATTATTCCGCTCTTCGTGGGCCGAGAGTCGTCCATACAGTCGGTGGACGATGCCCTTTCGAAGAACAGGCTCATTTTTCTCGCCGCCCAGAAGGTCATGGCCGAGGAAGAGCCCAAACCCGAGGGCATCTACTCCGTCGGCACCGTCGCCACCATCATGCGAATGCTGAAACTCCCCGACGGCCGCATAAAGATCCTCGTTCAAGGCCTGACAAAGGGGAGGATCATCGACTACGTTCAGACGCAGCCCTACTACGTGGTCAAGATCGAAAAGATCAAGGAAACCCCCGTACCCGAGATCACCCTCGAGATAGAGGCATTGATGCGGACAGTCAAGGAGCAACTGGAAAAGATTGTTTCCTACGGGAAGATTCTGTCTCCCGACCTGGTCGTCATCCTGGACAACATCGAAGACCCGGGCAGGCTGGCCGATCTCATCGCCTCCAACCTGGGGCTCAGCGTCGAGAAGTCTCAGGAGATCCTCGAGATTCAAGACCCCATCCAGCGCCTCAAACGCCTCAACGAGGTCCTGGGCAAGGAGCTGGAAGTCCTGGAGATGCAGGCCAAGATCCAGTCCCAAGCCAAAGAAGAGATGACCAAGATGCAGCGGGAGTTCTTCCTGCGGGAGCAGCTCCGGGCCATCAAGAACGAGTTGGGTGAGGGAGACGAAAAAACTAAGGAAATCAACGAGTTCAAGAAGGCCATTGAAAAGGCCAAGATGCCCAAAGAGGTCAAGAAAGAAGCCCTGAAACAGCTTTCCCGCCTGGAACAGATGCACCCTGACTCGGCGGAGGCCTCCATCATCCGCACCTACCTGGAATGGATGGTCGAGCTTCCCTGGAAGAAAACAACCAAGGACAACCTCGACATCAAGAAGGCCAAAGAGGTTCTGGACGAGGACCACTACGACCTGGAAAAGATTAAAGAACGCATCCTCGAATACCTCAGCGTCAACAAACTCCGTAAGGAACTCAAGGGACCTATCCTCTGTTTCGTGGGGCCTCCGGGTGTGGGAAAAACCTCTCTCGGTAAATCGATCGCACGTGCCCTGGGGCGCAAATTCGTCCGTATCTCCCTCGGGGGCATGCGGGACGAGGCAGAGATACGGGGACACCGCCGCACCTATGTGGGCGCCCTTCCCGGCCGGATCATCCAAGGCATCAAACAGGCGGGAACCAAGAACCCCGTCTTCATGATGGACGAGATCGACAAGATCGGCACCGACTTCCGGGGAGACCCGGCCTCCGCCCTGTTGGAGGTCCTCGATCCCGAGCAGAACAACGCCTTCAGCGACCACTATCTCAACGTGCCTTTCGACCTCTCACAGGTCATGTTCATCACGACGGCCAATCTCATCGACCCCATTCCGTCCGCCCTGAAAGATCGGATGGAAATCCTTCAGCTTTCGGGCTACACCGACGAGGAAAAACTCAAGATCGCAAGGAAATACCTCATTCCACGGCAGATCGAAGAAAACGGTATCTCGGACAAAGACATCGAAATCTCCGACAAGGCGATCCTCAGCATCATTCATCACTACACACGCGAAGCGGGGCTGCGAAACCTCGAGCGTGAAATCGCCAACATCTGCCGCAAGGTGGCAAAGAAGATCGCCGAGGGGAACCACAAAGGGAAAACCAAGATCACCACCGCAAACCTCCACAAATTCCTCGGCGTCCCGAAATTTCTTGACGAAGAAGGCGTTCATGAAGACCAGGTGGGTGTCACCACAGGCCTTGCCTGGACTCAGTATGGTGGTGAGATCCTCCACGTGGAGGCCTCCATCATGAAAGGCAAGGGTCAGCTCACCCTGACCGGGCAGCTTGGAGATGTCATGAAAGAATCGGCACAGGCCGCCCTCACCTACGCGAGGGCCAACGCCAAGCGCCTGGGGATCAAGGAATCCATCTTCAAGGATCACGACATCCACATTCACGTCCCCGCCGGCGCCATCCCAAAGGATGGGCCTTCCGCAGGTGTTACCATGGCCACATCACTCATCTCCGTCTTGACCAATACCCCGGTCCATTGGGACGTGGCCATGACCGGTGAGATCACCCTCCACGGACGTATCCTGCCCATCGGGGGGCTGAAAGAGAAGCTCCTTGCGGCAACCCACGCGGGGATCAAAACGGTGCTCATCCCGTTCGAAAACAAGAAGGATCTCAGCGAAATCCCCAGAAACGTCAAGAACAAACTCAAGATCATCCCGGTTAAAAGGATGGACGAGATCCTCCCCATCGCCCTGACGAAAGACATCTTCAAAAAATCGAGCGGCTCAAAAAGGAAGAAAACAACCGACAAGGAGCCATGAGGCGTGGGGGACAAAACATGGAGCGAGTTTGAGATTATCAACCGCTTCTTTCGCACCATAGGGAATCAGTCAGCCGAAGGCGTCATCACCGGTATCGGTGATGACGCCGCGGTTATATCAGAAACGAGGGAACGACCCCTTCTCATCACCCATGACATGATGATCGAGGACATCCACTACAAATCCCGGTGGATGTCTCCTTATCAACTGGCCCGCAAGCTCGTTGCGGTCAATGTCAGCGATATCGCGGCCATGGGAGGAAAACCCCTTTACGCTCTTCTCGCCCTCGCCCTTCCGGATCCCATGGAAAAAGGCTGGATAGAAGGCTTCAGGAAAGGCCTGGAAGACGCCCTCGACTCATTCGGCATCACCCTCATCGGCGGAGACACATCCCAATCTCCCGGTCCCGTCATGGTCGCCCTGACGCTCCTCGGGAAGAATGACGACGGCACCCCTATTCTTCGGCATCACCCGAAGGTGGGGGACACCCTTTACGTCACGGGAACTCTCGGGGACGCCGCCCTCGGCCTGATCATCCTGAATCAGAAGGGGCAAAGCCCCGCCCTGACGGAAGAAGAAGTCTTCCTCACCCAACGCCATCTCGACCCCATCCCGCGGGCGGTCCTTGGGCAGGAAATCGCCTCGAAACAAATCGCCACCGCCATGATCGACATCAGCGACGGGTTGATCGCCGACCTGGATCATCTCCTCGAAGAAGCCTCCATCGGCGCGGAAATCCATGTGGAGTCCCTCCCTTATTCGGAGGCCTTCAAACACGTCGCGTCCCACTACCACGAGTCACCAGAGACCCTGGCCCTCACAGGAGGGGAAGACTACGAACTCCTCTTCACCTCCCCCTTACCGCCAGATAGGCTCAGCTTTTCCTCTCCAACAGCAATTACCCCCATCGGCCAAATCACCGACACCCCGGGGATCAAGATATTGAAACACGGAAACCCGGTGTCCCTGGACGCCAAAGGATTCCAGCACCTCTTTCATCAGAAAGGATAAGATAATGAACAAGGTTTTCATCCAGGATTTACAGGAAAATCAGAACATCGACTCCCTCTTTCTCGTGCAGGACAAGCGCGTCCTGGAAACGCGGAACGGGAAACCTTACCTGAGGATTCGTCTGCAAGACAAAACGGGGGAAATTGAGGGACGGGTCTGGGAACAGGCCAACGAATACGCCCGTCATTTCAAGATCAACGACTACGTCCGCGTCAAGGGGATCATCACCCAGTTTCAAGGGGAACTTCAAATCAACGTCTCCTCCATCCACAAGGTTCCCGTGGAAAAAGTCAATCCGGAAGACTTCCTCCCCGTGGGGAAAAAGGACATCGAGGAGATGACTCAATCCCTCAAAAAACTCATCGAAAGCCTCGAAGACCCTGACTACAAGGCCCTGCTTTCCGCCTTCTTCGACGACGAGGGATTCATGAAAACCTTCGCACGATCTCCCGCGGCCAAATCTATGCACCACGCTTGGATCGGGGGACTTCTGGAACACACCCTCTCCATCGCCAGGATCGCGGAACGCATCGTCCGTCACTACGACAAAGAGGGACTCCCTCTCAACCGGGATCTACTCATCACCGGGGCCGTCCTCCACGATGTGGGCAAGACGAAAGAGCTGGCCAGCATGCCCTCTTTCGAATACACCACCGAGGGAAAACTGATCGGCCATCTGGTTATCGGCGTGGAGATGATCGATAACATCGCCGCCAAGATCCCCGGCTTCCCGGAAAAAAAGCTCCAGCAGATCAAGCATCTCATCCTGAGTCACCACGGGGACTACGCCTTCGGATCGCCCAAGCTTCCCATGACGTTGGAAGCTATCGCCCTTCACTTCATCGACAATCTGGACGCCAAGCTCATGGGGGTCTACAGCCACATCCGGAAACACGCCACCGAGGACTCCGATTGGTCTCCCTACCACCGCATCTACGGCCAGATGTTTTACGGAGCGGAGATTCCCGAACTGGACGACGAAGAAATTTAGCCAAACCCCATGGACCTCTTCAACAAACTCCCCATCTACATCCGGTCCAAGATAACCTATCACGGAACGCTTGTTCTGTTTCTACTCTTTTTCTTACTGGCTATCGGGACCATCGGCTACCACTTCATAGAGGGGTGGGCCTGGCTCGACTGCCTTTACATGACCATCATCACAATCACCACGGTCGGCTATCGCGAGATCGGTCCATTAAGCACCGTTGGGAAATACTTCACCATGGGACTCATTCTCTACAGCGTCATCACGGTCGCCTACATCGTGGGATATTTCACCAAACTCCTGGTCGAATCCGAAATCTTTCTCTTCTTTGGGAGGAAAAAATTGGAAAAACACATTCAAAACCTCAGTGACCACACAATCATTTGCGGCTTCGGGCGCATCGGCGGTTTCATCTGTCAGGAACTTAAAAACGCCAACAACCCCTTCGTTATCATCGAAAACAGGCCAGAAGCCATCACGGAAATCGAAGAACTCGGCTACCTCTACGTCATGGGAGATGCCACCCACGACGAAACCCTCATTCATGCCGGCATCCGCAGGGCAAAGGCCCTGGTCACCGTGGTGGAAACCGACGCGGACAACCTCTTCATCACCCTGACAGCCCGGGGGCTCAACCCCAATCTCTTCATCCTCTCCCGGGCAAGTGACGAAAAGACCGAAAAGAAACTCCTCCTCGCCGGGGCCACCAAGGTGGTCTCTCCCTATAAAATGGGCGCTCAGCGTATGGCAAACATCATCCTGCGTCCCGCCGTGGTCGATTTCGCCGAGGTGGTCTTCCAGAAACGAGGGCTGAACCTCCAGATCGAGGAATTCACCCTCTCCTCCTCCTCGAAATTAGTAGGAAACACCCTAAAAAAATCAAAAATGCGGGAACGCTTCGGCGTCATCGTAGTGGCCATCAAACGCCCCGCTGAAGGCATGCTATTCAACCCCCCGCCAGAGGAAACCTTCAATCCAGGAGACACCATCATCGCCCTCGGTGAGCCCGAAGGCCTGGAAAAACTCCGCAATATGACAACTTAGCCCGGAAAGGAGACACCCATGAATCAAGGACCCTTCATCAACGCGCCCTTCGACATCCTCTACAACAAGCTGGACCTCCTCTGCGCCATGAGACTCATGCCGGAAATCTATTTTGACGCGAAAATCCTGGACACCTACGGAGACAAGGATTACGAGACAGTGGCAAACCGCCTGGCGGAAAACGGCATCGCCTGCACCTTTCACGCGCCCTTCGAGGACCTTCAGCCCGCTTCCTTCGACGACAAAATACGGGAGGTCAGCATGGAACGCCTCCACGCCACCTGCCGCATCGCGGAGGCCTTCAAACCCCTCACTATCGTCTGCCATCCCAACTTTATGAAGTGGATCTACTACGAAAAGGAAGAGGCGTGGCTTCAACGTTCCATCGAAAGCTGGGGCGAAATTTGTGAAACCGCGAAACGATACGGCACACGCGTTCTGCTCGAAAACGTCTTCGACGATTCCCCGGAGATGCTCTCCCGCCTCGTCGAGGGCATCGGCACGGAAAACACCGGAATTTGCCTCGACATCGGGCACCTCACCATCTTCACAAAGCAACCGCTTAGCGAATGGCTCGATACCCTCGGTCCCTACATCGAGGAGTTGCACCTCCACGACAATCATGGGGTCTTCGACGAACATCTGGTAATGGGCCGCGGCACCATTGATTTCACCCCCCTCTTTGAGTATATCAAGAAACATGGAGTAAAACCGATCTTCACCCTGGAACAGCACCGGGAGGAAGACATCGAACCCAACCTGCGGGCACTGCACGAATGGAGGGAAAGATTCGGGGTATGAAACTCTATCCTCTGATGGCCAATCTCGAAGGCCGCACCGTCCTTGTGGTGGGGGGTGGCACGGTCGCCACGCGAAAAGTCAAGGCCCTCCTCGACACGGGGGCGGAGATCCGCGTGGTCAGCCCCGCCTTCACGGACGAAATCCGGTCCCTCATCGATGAGAAAAAAATCAGGGGATTCCAACGTAACTTCACCCCTTCTGACCTGGACGGTGTCTCTCTCGTCTTCGCCGCCACCGACGATCCAGCGCTCAACGAAAGCATCTCTCGGGAGGCCAAGGCAAGGAATATCCCCGTCAACGACGTCACCAACCCCGAGCAATGCGGTTTCTTCGTCCCCTCCCATATCCGCCGCGGAGATCTCATCCTCGCCATCTCCACCTCGGGCAAAAGCCCTGCCCTGGCAAAATGGCTCCGGCAAAAAATCGAAGAGGAAATCGGACGGGAATACGAAATCTTAACGGAATGGATGGGAATCATCCGGGATTACCTTCTCGCGCACGGCTACAGCCATGAACAGATCCGGAATCTCTCCGAAGCCCTTTTACGGAAAGAACTGGTCGAAAACCTAAGGTCAAACGACAAGGCCGCCCTGTCGAAAGCCCTTGAGGCGGCCTTCCGATCCGCCCTGAACCACGGCGTTCCCCCCGATCTGGCAACGTCATTAGGAGTATCGTAGGAGTCGCCATGTATCTTTACATCACCATCCTGGCCCTCGCCCTATACGCCATCGGCATGACGCTCGCCTTCGTCTATGTCGCCAGCCCGAAACCCCACTACCTCAAGTGGATCGGCAAGATCCTTCTGATCGGCTTCATCTTCCATACCTTCACCTTTCTGCTGCGTTACTACCAGGCCGGGCGCTTCCCCATCACCAACCTGCACGAATCCCTTACCTTCTTCGCCTGGGGGCTAACCCTCTTCCTGCTCATCCTTCACTACAAATACAAAGGCATCTCCGTCCTCTTCTCCTTCGCCACCCCTATCGTCGTCCTCTTTCTGCTCCTCAGCCTCTCGGTCCCGACGGGCCTCTTCCCGCTGGCGCCCATCCTCAAGAGCATCTGGCTTCCCATCCACGTGATCCTCGCCTTTCTGGGAGACGCCATCTTCGCCCTCACCTTCTGCATCAGCATCATGTATCTCATCCAGGAGCACCGCATCAAAAAGAAAAAAATTGGCAAGATGACCAGCCTCCTGCCCTCCCTCACACTGCTGGATCAGCTCAACTACCGACTCCTGACCATCGGGTTTCCCCTGCTTACGCTGGGCATCATCACTGGCTCCATCTGGGCGGAATACGCCTGGGGCTCCTACTGGAGCTGGGACCCTAAGGAAACCTGGTCGCTCATTACCTGGCTCGTTTATGCCGCCCTGCTCCACCAACGGCTCACCGTGGGATGGCGCGGCAAAAAGGCGGCCTGGGTCGCCATCATCGGGTTCGGACTCATCCTCTTCACCTTCCTCGGCGTCAACCTCCTCCTCTCGGGGCTCCATAGCTACGGAAGGTGGTCATGAGGGACCTCATCACAGTCGTTGGCCTGAACCATAAAACCGCGCCGGTGGAGGTCCGGGAAAAACTCTCCTTCCAGGAATCGCAGCTCTCCGACTCCTTCAGCCTCCTCAAGCAGTTGCAGGGGGTCAAAGAGAGCGCCATTCTCTCCACCTGCAATCGCGTGGAAGTCTATACCGTCTTCAAATCCGACACCTCCAACACGGAGGATATTCTCACCTTCCTCTCCGAGTTTCATCAGGTGCCCGTCGAGACGTTCAAGGATTGTATCTACGCCCTCTCCGATGCCCACGCCATCCGGCACATCTTTCGGGTCGCCTCCAGCCTCGACTCCATGGTCGTAGGCGAGCCGCAGATCCTGGGGCAGTTCAAGGATGCCTACGGGCTCGCCACCCAGAACAAGGCCACCGGCCTCATCTTAAATCGCCTCTTTCACAAAGCCTTCTCCGTGGCGAAACGTGTGCGCACCGAAACACGCATCGCCAATTCCGCCGTCTCCATCAGCTTCGCCGCCGTGGAACTGGCCAAGAAAATCTTCGACGACCTCTCCGCCTGCCGGGTGCTGCTCATCGGCGCTGGAGAGATGTGCGAACTGGCGGCAAAACACTTCATCAACGCCGGCATCTACGAGATCTACATTACCAACCGCACCTTCAACCGGGCCATCGCACTGGCGGAGGATTTCGGCGGCCAGGCCGTCCCGTTCACCGACTACGCCGCCCTCTTCGAGAAGGTCGATATCATCCTCACCTCCACCGGCGCCACGGAGCCCATCGTCACCGCCGACGTGGTAGCCGCCGCTATGAAAAAGCGGAAAAACCGGCCCATGTTCTTCATCGACATCGCCGTTCCCCGGGACGTGGAAGAAAAGGTCAACGACCTTGCCAACGTCTATCTCTATGATATCGACGACCTCAAGGAAGTTGTCACTGCCAACCAGCAGGAACGGGAAAAAGAAGCTCGCAAGGCGGAGGCTATCATCGACGAGGAGGTCGCCCAGTTTCTCCACTGGCTCGACAACCTCGAAGTCGTCCCCACCATCAAACAGCTCAGAGATCACGCGGAGGCCATCCGCCAGGCGGAGCTTCAGAAAACCCTCGGCAAACTCAAAAACCTCTCCGAAAAAGACAAGCAAGCCATCGAGCGCCTCACCCAGGCCATCGTCAACAAGCTCCTCCACGGCCCCTCCGTCATGCTCAAACAGACGGAACAAAACGGAGCCGGTAGCGCCGTCGTCGAAACCATCCGCAAGATGTTCAACCTGGATTAGGCACTACATCCCCAACAAACTTGGATGCCATCGCCGACGAAATCAAGAAAATCAAGAAGTGAAGAAAAACTTTCTTTTCCTTTGATACAACAAAGCCCCGTTCGCTATTTAGAGGCGCCCTGCGGTACCCCACGAGTGGGGACTTACTTATTATTTTTCACAGAAAAAACCATGGACGAATAACCACTTTTGAGCGGATTTGCAACTCGTCGCCACCGTAAATCAAAGCAGCGGACGTATTTTCTTCCCCCACAATCCTGAACCAGAAATCCAGATTTTTGAAGAAGGAGGAATTGATTGTCTGGGCCGACTTTATCTCGACTGCTACAAGTTTGTCCCCAAATGGCATCACCACATCGATTTCATGACCGGCAGAATCGCGCCAGAAGTAGACATCCGGTCGTTCGCCACGATGTATAAAGTTCTTTACCAGTTCGGAAATCACAAAAGCTTCGAAAATCGCCCCCCTCTCAGAGCGGTGAAAAAGGTCATCGGGATTTCGTATGTTGAGCAGGTAACAGAGCAAACCGGTATCCAAAAAATAGAGCTTGGGACTTTTCACCAACCGCTTCCCGAAATTTTGATAATAAGGCCGGAGTAAGGTCACAATATAACTGGCCTCCAGAACCGAAATCCACTGCCTGGCGGTGGTATGAGATATGCCGGTATCCAATGCCAGTGAAGAAAGATTGAGTAGTTGCCCGCTCCGGCCAGCACACAGCCGAACGAACCGGGAAAACGTCTCAAGGTCTCCCACCCTTACCACGTTTCTCACGTCTCTTTCGATGTAAGTCTCATAATAAGAGGCAAGCCATTCTCTCGGATCGAGCCCCTGGTGATGGATACGGGGATAAAAACCGGCATAAAGGGTCTCGAAAAGTTGACGCCCGGTCTTATATTTACGAACCTCCGGCTTTGCTATATCAGGATCGCCCATTTTCTCGATTTCAATAGGCTTGCGGTTCTCCAGCTCGGCCAGGGAGAAAGGCAAAAGT
>JAOZMY010000063.1:0-10087 GCA_029934085.1 bacterium
TGCGGATTGTGAAATAATCCTGTCAATCCTGTGCATCCTGTCAAAAATTTCTGCTTCATATCACTGTGTGAATCTGCGGGAATTCGTGCGATCTGCGATGGTAAAATTAGTTGATGGGTGTGATCTGCCTTGACAGGCTTCTTATTCTGCAATAAAGTCTGACCTATATATTCATATAAAAATATGATTTAATGGGCGAGAAGAAGGAAACAGACAGACGAAGCGAGAATTTTTGATCAAAAAGGAGGTTGGGGAATGGTAAGGAATCGTTGGTTGAAGGTGTTTCTGGTTGTTTTGGTGGGAATCTTTTTTATCGGGGGAGCAGGTTTTGCTGCCGATGACGTGTGGCGAATCGGGACGATCTATCCCCTCACCGGGCCCCTTTCCAAGAACGGGGTGAAGAATTTCGACGGGGTCAAGATCGCGACGGAGATGATCAACGACGCGGGCGGGATCCTCGGGAAGAAGGTGGTGCTGGTAAGTGCCGATGCTCCTAACCCCCAAGCGGCGGCGAGCGAGGCGAACCGGCTGATTACGAATGAGAAGGTCACCTGCATCATCGGAACGCAGGCCAGCAGTCTTTCCCTGGCGGCTACGGTGGTGGCAGAGAAGAATAAGGTCTTCTACATCGAGACGGAAGGAGTTTCCGGGCTCATCACGGCGCGGGGGTTTAAGTATCTCTTCCGGACCACGTTTAGCAGCGGGATGATGTCGGCGCAGATGGTGGATTACATTGCCAAGGTGGTGGCCCCGAAGCTGGGGAAGAAGCCGTCCCAGTTAAAGATCGCCGTGGTTCACGAAGACGGCGGGTTCGGAACGGCCATCAGCAAGGGATTGAAGGCGCGGGCCAAGGCTTTGAAGTTGAACATCGTTTCCGATCAGAGCTACAGCGCCAAGGCTACGGACCTGTCTGGTTTGGTGTTAAAACTCAAGCAGGTCAAGCCCGATATCGTGCTGGCGGTGCAGTATATCAACGACGCGATCCTCTTTCATCGTCAGGCCAAGGAGCTTCGCCTCAAGAGTTTGATCATGGGGACGACGGCGGGGCAGGGGAATCCCGATTTCTATAAGGCCCTGGGTAAAGACGCGGAGGGCGTGATCGCCTTCGGGATTCCGTCGGAGTTTTCCATCAAGAATCTTTCTTCGCAGCCCAAGAAGGACGCGGCGGAGTTCGTGAAGCGTTATAAGGCCTCCCATAATGGGGGATACCCCAATCCCACCTCGTTCGTGGGGTTTGCCGGCGCGTGGATTCTCTATAAGTTCATTATGCCCCGGGCGAAGAGCCTCGATCCTGAGAAGCTCCGCCAGGCGGCCTTGAGCCTGGATGTGCCGAAGGGCCAAGGGGTGTTGAACTGGGGAATCAAGTTCGCCGGACCGGACGCGAAGAACGCCGGCCAGAATCTCCGGGCCTCCGCTGGGATCAACCAGTGGCAGAACGGAAAACTGCGGCTCATCTGGCCCAAGGAAGTGGCCACGTCCGATCTTATCTTAAACGTGAAAAAGTAATGTTTGTGTAACATAAGCCAGGTTTGGGACGGGGGACTCCCGTCCCAAACCTACAAGAGGCCCCTATGAGTTCGACGCTGTTCGCGCAACTGGTGATCTCGGGTATCCTCTTGGGAGGGATTTACGCCCTCTCCAGTATCGGTCTGACCCTTATCTTCGGGGTGATGAAGATTGTCAATTTCGCCCATGGCGAGTTTCTCATGCTGGCCATGTATGTCTCTTTCTGGCTTTTTCACTCGCTTCACATCGATCCGTATCTTTCCATGGTGATTAGTGTCCCCCTCTTTTTTGTTGTCGGGATGCTAACGTATAAAATTTTTATCAGAAAGACGATTGGCGCCCCCATTCTTGCCCAGATCTTCGTGACCGTGGGGCTTTCAATCATTATCGAGAACCTTGCCCTATTGTTCTGGTCTGCCGATTTCCGGACGGTGTCCCTCGCCTACTTGAGCAAGCCGTTGATCGTGGGACCTTTTCCGGGGCTGGGCCTGGAGGAGATTATCGTCAACAAGGCCCGTTTCATTGCGTTTTTCCTGGGAATTTCCCTCTCCGTTGCCTTTTATCTCTTCATGAAGTTCAGCTACCTGGGCAAAGTAATCCGGGCCACGTCCCAGGATCGGACCACGGCCCTCCTCATGGGGATCAATATCGACCGGGTTTACACGTTGAGTTTTGCCATGGGAATTCTCCTCGTGGGGATCGCCGGGGCCTTGATGATTCCCATCTATACAGTTCATCCCTTCGTGGGATTCGAATTCGTCCTGATCATGTTCGTAGTCGTGGTGTTGGGAGGGATGGGAAGTATCATGGGCGCCATGATCGCTGGTCTTTTTATCGGAGTAGTGGAGGTCTTTTCAGGGTTTTTGATCGGACCGGAGAGCAAGCAGGCCATATATTTTCTGGTATTCATCGCTGTTCTGGTGTTTCGACCGTCCGGGCTGTTTGGTGAAAAGGGAGAGGAGGAACTTGAACGTATCGAGGCCATCGGTGAATAAGGGCGCCAAAAGGGATGTGCTGATTCTGATAGCAGGGGTGGCGTTTTTCGCCCTGCTGCCGCTGTTCGTGAAGAACGATTTTTACCTGGACGGATTTATCCTGATCTTTGTTTGGGGGGCCTTCGCCGGGGCCTGGAATATCATTTCGGGTTACGGGGGAATGGTGTCCCTTGGGCACAACGCCTTTTTTGGGATCGGAGCCTACACCTCCACGCTTCTCTTTTTAAGACAGGGGGTTAGCCCGTGGGTCGGGATGTGGGCCGGTGCGGTGATCGCCGCGGTCATAGGCGTTATCCTGGGGGTGATCTGCTTTCGGTTGCGGAGTCATTATTTTGCACTCGCGACCCTCGCCTTCGGACAGGTGGCCTCCATCCTCGCGCTGAACTGGCGGGGACTCACGGAAGGGGCGGAGGGGCTGACTCTCCCCATCCACCCGAGTTTCACGAAGATGATTTTCGCCACGAAGTTGGGGTATGTCTACATGGGGCTGGGGCTCCTGATAGCGGTTCTCTTGATCACCTATTTCATCGAAAACTCGAAGCTGGGTTATTTTCTCGTCGCCTTCCGGGAGAATGAGGACGCGGCGCGCGCCCTGGGGGTCCGGACGGGACGGGTTCGGCTTGTTGCCATGGCTGTCAGTTCGGCCCTGTCCGCCTTGATCGGGTCCTTTTACGCCCAATACCTCCTCTATATCGATCCGAGTAGCGTTATTCGACTCCAAATCGCGGTTCAGGTGGCCCTTTTTGCCATCGTGGGCGGAGTGGGAACCGTGTTCGGTCCTTTTATCGGGGCGTTGATCTTTATCCCCATCACCATCTTCCTCAGAGCCAAACTGGGATCGGCCCTGCCAGGGCTTCACATGGTGATTTATGGGGGAATCCTCATCCTGGTTCTCTTTTACATGCCGAAGGGGATTTACGGGATGCTGCGCGAAAAATATTTTCCATCGTCACGGATATTCAAATGAGGGAAGAGGCGGGGCTGAGGCGTGCTTGAGGTCAGGGACATAAGCAAGTGGTTCGGGGGCAACCCGGTCCTTCACGATATCACTTTTAGGATAGAGCAGGGAGAGGTTGTGGGCCTCATTGGTCCCAATGGTGCGGGGAAAACGACCCTCTTTAACGTTCTCAGCGGATTTTACCGCTCCAAGACAGGGGCGATCCGGTTCAAGGGAGAAGAGATTTCCCGTCTCAATCCCGAGGATATCTGTCGGAAGGGGCTCTGCCGGACCTTCCAGATCACCAAGCCCTTCAGTAACCTGACGGTGTTCAATAATGTGGTCATCGGGGCGTTGAGCCGGGAAAGGGGGATCCGGCAGGCGGAGAAGAAGGCCGACGAAATCCTCGATCTTGTGGAAATGACCTCGAAAAGGGATCTCCCGGGACGCAGCCTTACTATTGCGGACCGGAAGCGGCTGGAGGTGGCACGGGCCCTTGCGACCTCGCCCGATCTGCTACTCTTGGATGAGGTAATGGCGGGTCTCAATCCCAACGAACTGAAGGGGATGATCGATCTGGTAAAGAGGCTGACAGAGCTGGGTATCACACTTTTTGTGATCGAACACATCATGACCGTGATCATGGGGATCTCTGACCGTATCATCGCCCTGGACCACGGTGAACTGATCTGTGAAGGCCCCCCTAAAAAAGTGGCCGACGACCCGAAGGTGCTCAAGGCCTATCTCGGAGAGGACTATGTCGCTGCTCAAGGTTGAAAATCTCAACGTTTCCTACGGGGATGTCCAGGTCCTCCACGAGGTTTCCCTCGAAGTGGGGAGAGGGGAGGTTGTGACCATCGTGGGTGCGAACGCGGCGGGGAAGAGCACGCTTTTGAGGGCTCTCTCGGGGCTACTGAAAAAGGTGTCGGGGTCGATTCACTTCAATTCCGAAGAGATTTTGGGGAAGCCTGCCTTTGAAATTGCGGAAAAGGGATTGATTCATGTCCCCGAGGGGCGGAGGGTCTTTCCCCTGCTGACCGTCCAGGAGAACCTGGAGATCGGGGCCTATACCCAGCGGGTTCGGGGAAATTTGAAAGGGAAGTTGAGAGAGGTTTACGAGATCTTCCCAGCCCTGGCCGAGCACAAAGGGCAAGCGGCGGGATCCCTGAGCGGCGGGGAGCAGCAGATGTTGGCCATCGCGCGGGGGCTGATGGCGGATCCCATCCTCCTGATGATCGACGAGCCGTCCCTGGGGCTGGCCCCTATCCTCGTCGCCAAGACGTTCCAGACCCTCGAGGAGATCAAAAAGGAGGATGTCACGATTCTCCTCGTCGAGCAGAACGTGGTCCGGGCCCTCGAGTTTTCCGACCGTGCCTACGTCCTCGAAAACGGACGAGTGACCCTCCAGGGTACCGGTCCTGAACTCTTGAAGGACCCCTATCTCAAAAAGGCTTACATGGGTCTTTGATCCTTTTTGGCACCTTTCCAAATCGATGGGGTCCCCTCGGTTGGTCAATTGACAAACCGGGGGGACTTTGTTAGGTTCATCGGCAAGAAATTTGAAAGGAGGCGCGCGTGGCAAGCGATAAAGGAATCAATATCGGGTCCAAGATAAAGAAGATGCGTCGGTCGAGGAAGATGACCTTTGAGGAACTGGGCGCCGAGTCCGGTTTGACGCCTGACACCATTCGGGAGATCGAACGGGGGGATATTCTTCCTCCGGTTTCGTCCATTATCAAGATCGCCAAGGCCCTCCAGATCGATTCCGGTGATTTGCTGAGTGAAGAGGAGCGGGAGAGCGCGGAGAAACGCAAGGTCGAGAGCTATGAGAAACGGACGCGTGAGTATGCCTACCGTCCCCTGACGCCCAATGCACGTAACAAGCACATGAAGGCCTTCCACGTGACCATTGAACCGGAGCAGGCCCACAAGATGGTGGAATATCAGCACGAAGGGGAGGAATTCATCTACGTGCTGAAGGGAAACCTGGAGATCTCCGTGGGTGACAACACCTGGAATTTGAAAGAGGGACAGTCCATTCATTTCAACTCCGCGCTGGTTCATAAGCTGAACAATCCCAAGCCCACCACCACGGAGCTCATCGTCGTCGTTTACACGCCGTAGACTGGTCCGTCTTTTTCAGACAGTTCAGGACGAATGAATAAATAAAAGGAACATGGAATATGTTGACGGGTAATTTTGCTCAAAAGAAACTGACGAATGAAGAAGCCGAAAATCTCCGGGAAATGGCCCGGCAGGTGCGGGGGGATATCCTCCGGATGACGACCCTCGCGGGATGCGGCCATCCCGGTGGGTCCATGTCTTCTGCGGACATCTACGTGACCGTCTGGTCCAACGCCAACGTCCACCCGGACAACCGTCTGGATCCCTCGAGGGACCGAGTCGTTGTGAGCCACGGCCACACGTCCCCGGGGGTTTACGCCGTCCTGGGCAGGCTGGATTTCTTCGACCTGAAAGAGGCGGTGGCGACCTTTCGTTTGGCGGGGAGTCCCTTCGAGGGCCATATCGAGCGGAGTGTGCCCGGCGTGGAATGGAGCACGGGGAACCTGGGGCAGGGCCTTTCGGCTGGGTGCGGCTTCGCCCTTTCCTCGAAACTGAAAGGGGTTGAGACGAATCATGTCTTCGTCCTCATGAGCGACGGCGAACAGCAGAAGGGGCAGGTTTCCGAGGCGCGCCGTTTCGCGAAGAAGTTCGGGTTGAACAATCTGACGGTGATCATCGATACCAACAAGATTCAGATTAGCGGAACCACGGACGAGGTGATGCCCCAGCGGCTTCGGGAGAATTACGAGTCGGATGGCTGGCGAGTTTTGGAGGTGGACGGGCACGATATCGGCGCCCTTTTTGAGGCCATTGTGGAGGCCCAGTCGGATGAAACTACGCCAGTGGCGATCCTGGCCCGGACTACCATCGGGAAGGGGGTCTCCTTCATGGAGGGAACCCCGGCTTATCACGGGAAAGCCCTGACGGTGGAAGAATTCGAGAGGGCCATGGGGGAGCTGGGTCTGCCGACGGATCTTTCGGAGTATCGCGCGTTGCGTGAGAAGGCCACTTTCGAGTCGGTTTCCTTCCCTGAAGTCGATTGGCCAGAGGTCGACCGGGGAGCCCCGCGAATTTATACACCGGACGTGAAGACCGATAACCGCTCGGCCTACGGGGCGGCCCTGGCCGATCTGGCGGAGATCAACGGCGTGAAGAAGGTTCCCTTCGCCGTGTTCGATTGTGACCTGGCCTCCTCCGTCAAGACCAACGGTTTTGCAAAGGTGAGACCGGACCAGTTCTTCGAGAGCGGCGTCCAGGAACACAGCACGGCCACCACGGCCGGAGCGGTTTCCGCGGACGGCGTAGTGACCTTCTTCTCCGATTTCGGGGTCTTCGGCGTGGACGAGACCTACAACCAGCACCGCCTGAACGACATCAACCACACAAATCTCAAGCTGGTTTGTACCCACAATGGCCTGGACGTGGGCGAGGACGGCAAGACGCACCAGTGTATCGATTATCTCGGCCTTTTGCGGAATCTCTTTACCTTCAAGGTGATCATCCCCGCCGATCCCAATCAGACCGACCGGGTCATTAGAGCCATTGCCTCGGAGCCGGGGAACTTCTTTGTGGGGATGGGGCGTTCCAAGACCCCAGTGGTGACCACGGAAGAGGGGGAGCCCTTCTTCGGGGAGGAATATGTCTTTGAATACGGCCGGATCGACCGTCTGCGGGACGGTGACAAGGGAGCGATTTACTGTTACGGTGCCATGGTCCCACGGGCCCTCGAGGCCTGGGAGATCCTGAAAGGTAAAGGGATCATGGTTAAACTCTTCAATGTGGCATGTCCCCTCGAACTGGATATGGAGAAGGTGGCGGAGGGGGCCGCGACGGGTCTGGTAGTTTCCTATGAAGATCACAACCGGAACAGCGGGCTCGGAGCTTCTCTCGCCCTTGCGATGTGCAGCATCGACAGGCCGGCGCGTCTGATGCGGATGGGGGTTCATACCTATGGTGAGTCCGGGAAACCGGATGCCATCATGGCGCGGATGGGCGTGGCGTCGGAGGACTTGGTCCGTCTGGTGGAATCCGCCCTGGCCGCGAGCGCCACGAAGTTAGAAGAACAGCCGGAAAAAGCCTGACATTTGCCATGTCCGGGATCATGCCCTATGCTGGTTTGATTTCCTTCCTCAGGGCTCCCGCACATCTCGAAAAGGGTTTGCCTCACGTGGTGATCATGGGGGTTCCTACCGACTTCGGAACCAGTTATCGGCCAGGGACACGTTTTGGTCCCCGTGCGATTCGCGAGGCGTCCATGCAGTATGCCTATGACCCCGTGGAAGAGGGCCTCTACGATGTTGAGTTAGGGCAAACCATCCTCGAAGGTTTGAGAATCGAGGACCGGGGGGATATCCCGCTCGAACCCGCTGCGATGGAAGAAAACCTTGCAGCCATCGAGAAAGCGGCCCGTGAATTGTTTCGTGGTGATGTGTTCCCGATTTTTCTGGGCGGAGATCACAGTATCACCTATCCTATCCTGAAGGGATTTGCCGATCCCGAGGTGTTTCTCGTCCACCTGGATGCCCATGCCGATTTCGACAGCACCTTCGAAAGCCCGTTTACCCACGGGAGTGTCATGCGCAGGGTGAGGGAAGCCGACCTGGTTTACGGCATGGTTCAGGTGGGGTTACGGGGGCTGTTGAGCGACAAGGTGGACGTGGAGGCTGCGAGGGCCGCGGGTGTCCAACAGTTTACCGCTCTGCAGGTTGAGGTAGAGGGCATTATACCGGTGTTGGAAGCCGTGCCTGATGATAGGCCTGTTTATCTCTCCCTCGACATCGATGTCTTTGATCCCTCCATTGCCCCCGGGACGGGGACTCCGGAACCGGGGGGACTGACATATCGGCAGGTCACCGAGCTGATCCGGGGACTTGCCCGAAAGACCCGCCTCATAGGAATGGACGTGGTGGAGGTGAATCCCCAGTGTGATCCGGCGGGAATTACGGCCCTCCTGGCCGCCCGCGTGATCATTGATACGTTGGGGAGTTTCGAGCCTTTTGCCTAAAGCCTAATATCCTCGCACGATGACCTCATCGATCGTTTGGCTGAGGATGTCTTTGAAGGTTTGGAGATCCTCATCCGTATATCCCATTCCCTTGCAGGATGCGGGGTCCAGAACCTTTTCGGAAAAGATAAAAGGCTGAAGCGCGAGCCGTTTCGCGCCAGAGAGCCAGGTTCCGAGCTGTTTGATGTCCTCTTCCGAGAGCCAGTTGGGGTGGATCGTGGTGCGGAATTCGTAGGGAAAGGAATGAGAGAGAAGGTGCCGGACGCTTTGGGCGATTTTTTCGATGTCGGTTTTTGAGGCGCCCATTCTGTCGTAAACCTCGAGGGGGACCTTGATGTCCATGGCGACATAGTCGATAAGGCCTTCTTGGACCCAGGGGATCCAACGTTCCGGCCGTGTGCCATTGGTGTCTAATTTGATGTTGTAGCCTTCTGCCTTGATTTTTTCGAGTAGAGGTGTGAGATCGTGCAGCGTGGGCTCCCCTCCGGTGATGCAAACCCCGGTGAGCAGGCCTTTTCGTTCTTTTAGGAAGGTGAGGAAGGCCGTTTCATCGAGATTGGAGGGGGTGGTTGGGGTGATAAGGTCGGCGTTGTGACAGTAGGGACACCGCAGATTGCATCCCGCTGTGAAGATGGTACAGGCCACATGCCCAGGGTAGTCCACTACGGTAAAGGGTTGGAGGTCGTAGATGGGCGAAGACGAGTTGTGTTCGGGAAGGGGTATGACTTCAGACATTGATGTGACTCCTGTGTTTCTTCAATGCGGCCAGAAACCTTGAAGCAGTGATGGGGAAGCCGTGCGCGGGATAGATTGTTTTGACCCCAATCCTGAGGATGGTTTCCCAACTATCCAGGATTTGCGGGATGTCTTCGCCGTAAGGGGTCATGTAGTTTCCGATTCCAAAGGGAAGATAGTTTACCGCCAGGTCTCCAACGAACGCCTTCCCGTCTTTCAAAATTACCGAAAGGGATCCCTTCGTGTGCCCCGGTGTGGGGATGACCGATCCCTCGATGCCAAATTCTTCCAGGGAGATCTTTCCGGAAACCTCCATGTCCACGGGACAGGCGGGGAATCGGAAAAGTCTCTTGAAGAATCCGGCATATCGGTTTCCCAGAAAACTGGCAAGCTTATGGGTGGGTGCTATCCCCGGCGGGATGACGACGATCCCTTTCTCCAGCAGATGTCTCTCCGCTTGGTGGGTCAAGACCTTGGCCTTTGTCAGTGTTTTAATGGCGAGACAGCTTCCCACGTGGTCAAAGTGAACGTGTGTGGCAATGATTAAATGGATTTCTTCCGGTTTTATCCCCAGTTTTTTTAAACGCCTCGCGAAGAGGGAGCCCTTTTTCCGGTTCCCCGCGTCTACGAGAATGTATCCCTTGGTCCCCCGGATCAGGTAGGTGGTGCATGTCCCGAGGCGAAGGCCATAAAAAGAGGACATCAGAAGTGTGATCTGTCAGCGAGGAAGTGGGGGGAAGCGCCGTGCTAAACCCGGAAGGTAACGCGCTCTTTGAATTCTTCCTGCTTTCCCTTGTTCCAGTTCTGGATGGGGCGATGGTAGCCGACAACGCGGCTGTAGATTTC
>JAOZMY010000063.1:10187-12118 GCA_029934085.1 bacterium
TAGGCCGTTCCCTCGGCAGGGGAAGCTTCGAGATTATAGAGGTTGTCCGTCTCTTCCTGATAGGCCTTGAGACGCTCCTTCATGAAGGCCATGACCTTGAGGGTGAAGGCCCGCCCTTCCTCAGATCCCATGTCCTTGCCCATGAAGTTGAGCAGGGATTCGTTCATCCCGTTCAGGCCGATGGTGTTGAAGTGATTCTTCCAATACTGACCGAAGCGTTCGTGGATGTCCGATAAGTAAAATTTCGCGTAGGGATACAATCCCTTCTCAGTCAGTTGTTCCAGGACCTTCCGCTTGATCTCCAGGCTTTCCCTGGCGAGATCCATCAGTTCACCGACCCGCTGAAGGTAATCTTCCTCCGTTTTCGCCGTGTAGCCGATGCGCGGCATGTTCAGAGTGACCACGCCGATGGAGCCCGTCAGGGGATTGGCTCCGAACAGGCCGCCTCCGCGCTTGCGAAGCTCCCGGTTGTCCAGCCGCAGGCGGCAGCACATGCTCCGGGCATCCTCCGGTTTCATGTCGCTGTTGACGAAATTGGCGAAGTAAGGGATGCCGTATTTGGCCGTCATCTCCAGGATAGGCCGAATAACGGGACGGTTCCAGTCGAATTCCTTGTAGAGGTTGTAGGTAGGAATGGGAAAGGTGAAGATCCGGCCTTTGGCGTCCCCTTCCATCATCACCTCGGCGAAGGCGCGGTTCAGGATGTCCATCTCCTTCTGGAATTCCCCGTAGGTATGATCGGTCAGTTCCCCACCGATGACGACGGCTTCATTGGCGAGCGTGGAGGGAACCGTCAAATCCATGGTCAGATTTGTGAATGGGGTCTGGAAGCCAACCCGCGTGGGCACGTTGATGTTGAAGATGAATTCCTGAAGGGCCTGTTTGACCTCGTCGTAGGACAGCTTGTCGTAGGCGATGAAGGGGGCAAGGTAGGTGTCGAAATTGGCGAAGGCCTGGGCCCCCGCCGATTCCCCTTGCAAGGTGTAGAAGAAGTTGACGATCTGACCCAGGGCTGGACGAAGATGACGGGCGGGGCGGCTTTCCACCTTTCCCTCGACCCCTTTGAATCCCTTGATCAGGAGATCCCTCAGGTCCCACCCGCAGCAATAGACGGAGAGGAGCCCAAGGTCATGGATATGGAAATCCCCGCCGATATGGGCCTCGCGAATTTCCGGCGGGTAGATACGGTTCAGCCAGTATTGGGCGGTGATGGTGGTGGCGATGTGGTTGTTCAGTCCCTGGAGGGAGTAACTCATGTTGCTGTTTTCGTTGATGCGCCAATCCTCGCGCATGATATACTTGTCCACGGTTTGTTCCACGTCCAGGAACATGGCGCGGATGTTTCGGATGTCTTCGTGTTGCTTGCGGTAGAGAATGTAGGCCTTGGCGGTCTTGGCGTGACCGTTTTCGATGAGAACCTTTTCGACGATGTCCTGGATTTCTTCGACGGTGGGGGTGAGGTCGTCACCGAATTTCTTGATGAGGGCGTCCACCACATGGTTGGAAAGTTGGTAGGCAAGTCGGCGGTTGACCCCCCCGACGGAACGTGCCGCTTTGTAGATGGCGTTGGCGATTTTTTCCTGGTCAAACCTTACGAAACGCCCGTCCCGCTTGCAAACCTTCTGGATCACGCCGACCTCCTATCACGTTAGAAAAAAACTGTTGAATCCACTATATATTGTGTCCAAAAGTGTTACTACCACAAGATATTGGGGTCTGTCAAGAAAAAAATGAAACGCTTTTTGTTGTTCACCGAATGTCGAGAAGGGAATCCGGGGTCGTTCCAAGCCGGCTGGAAAAGTCGTAACGGTTGGGGGAGGGAAGGACCTGAGAAATCATGGGAAGCGGTGTCAATCGGCTTCCAGGAACATCGAGGATCTCTTGACGGTGCGGCTGATCCAAGTGGAAAGGATAAATAAAGCGCAGAGCGC
>JAOZMY010000063.1:12218-13680 GCA_029934085.1 bacterium
TTGTGGGCTCCCCAGCCCGGTTCCGGGCTCAGTAAGACCCTGGAGCGGCCCCAAAAGATGAGATCGGGGGAGTAGGTAATCCACATGGACCCCTTAGCGCCCCCCATCCCGGAGGGGCGGTTGATCATCACATAGTACCCGTTGATCTTTTCCGGAAAGAGGACGGCGTCCTTGTTGTCAACTTCCGTGGCGAGGCAGATTCGTTCGAAGGTTTCGAAGTCACGGGTCTCGCCGATGGCGACCCGTGGTCCTGGAGGGCCGTAGGCGGTGTAGGTAACGTAATAGGTGTCCCCGATCTGAGTGACCCGTGGATCCTCAATACCATAGCGCTCGTAGAGTTCGAAGGGAGGATCGGGAGAGGGCGTGACCCAGGGGTTGGGCTGGATTTCGAAGTGATAACCGTCCGTAGAGGTGGCAAGGGTCAGGTGACTGTGTCCTTTCAGGTCCTCGACACGGAGAACCAATAGGTATTTGTCTTGAAATTTACATGCGGCCGCGTTGAAGACGGTATTACATGGATAGGGGATATCCTCCTTGGTAAGGATGGGATTTCTTGGGAAACGTTCGAAGGGATAGAGATGATGATGCATAATCCACCTCCTTATTCCACCAGGATGATATGGGAGTCGATTTTAGGGATGTCCATGATGGACTTGTAGAGCTCGATATGCCTGTCGGCGATATGAGCCCAAGAGATTTCATTTCTGACGTAGGCACGGGCGTTCTCCGAGAGTTGTTTCGCAAGTTCCGGGTCGGAGAGGACATTGCAGATTCCCTCGATGTAGTCTTGCTCTGTTTCACAGATGATACCCGCGTTATGTCCCCCGATGATGTCTTTCATGACCTCCGTGTCGCTGGTAACGACCGGTTTCCCGAAGGCGAGGCAGTGGGCGAGAATCCCGCTCTGGGAGGTGATCTTGTAGGGTAGGGCCACTACGTCCGCGGCAGAGAGGATGGTGTCGAAGGTTTCTTGGGGGAGCTGTCCCCTCAAAATGAAGATCTGGTCTTTGTTGGGGGATTGGGCGATCTTGTTAAACAACATGTTGCGGTAACCCCGGTGTTCCGTGCCACGGATCTTTCCAGCCACGACGAGGATGACGTCCGGATATCTTTTCGTTATCTCCGGGAGGATGTCCACGATCAGCTCGAAGTTCTTGGAGGGTCGGAAATAGCCAATGATGAGGATGACTTTTTTGTCTGTCGGGAGACCGAGAATCTGTTTGGCATTGGGGATAGGCGTGATGTCCCGTGCCCCGTGGGGAATGACGATGATTTTATCCGTATCTTCCTCCCTCAGGATCTTGTCCAAGGCCTCTTTCTGGTAGGATTCGTGCACGATGACCCGGTCCGAGTTCGCCACGATGGATTCCATGATAATCCGGTGTTCCCGGGGGATTTCCTGATAGACGGTATGGAGCGTTGTGACAACAGGAATCCTGACAAGACGGAACTGGGTGATCAG